>NZ_JBEPTK010000005.1:300000-380313 GCF_040549485.1 Constrictibacter sp. MBR-5 | reverse complement strand
CCCGCCTGGCCATGTGGGGGGCTCTACCGCGCCCGCCCCACTCCCCCGGCGCCGCCGGGGCGGCCCCCACCTATCTCCGCGCGCGCTCGACCCACCCGGGGGGGGGCCGCCCCCCCCACCACCGGCCGCGCGCGGTCGGCGACTGGTGAGGCGTCCGGGGCCTGCTGCGACGCTGAACGACCATCCGCGCCTGCCGTGCAGGGCGCTGCCGTGAGCAGCGCCGCCGGCCAGGCAGCGGCACGATCCGGCCCGCGCGGGCTTCCGGTCCTGGGGGTCGCCCGGGACCTGCGGCGGGATCCGCTGAAATACTTCGTCGACCTGATGCTGACCTACGGCGACGTCGTCTGGTTCCGCATCGGCCCCGCCGAGGTGGTGATGCTGAACGACCCGGACGCGGTTCGGCACGTCCTGCAGGGCAACCATCGCAACTACCATAAGAGCCGCTTCTACGAGGCCTTCCGGCCGCTCCTCGGCCGCGGGATCTTCCTCGCCGAGGACGATGCGTGGCTGGCGCAGCGCCGGGTCGCGGTGCCCTCGTTCGGCGGCCCCCGCTTCGCCCCGATGGCGACGGCGGTAGCCAGTGCAGCGCGCGACCTGCTCGACCGGTGGACGGCCGCGCCGGACGGCGTAATCGAGGTGATGCCGGAGATGATGCGCGTGACGCTCGATGCCGTGACGCGCGCCTTCTTCCACCTCGACATCGTCGGCGAGCACGACGCGCTGCACGACGCATTCACGGTCATCCTTCGCCATACCGAGCGGCGCGTGTGGTCGCCGCTGCCCCTGCCCGAGCGCCTCGACGCGATCCTCCACCCGGAGTACCGCGCGGCGATGGCGACGCTGGACGGCGTCGTCGACCGCCTCATCGACGACCGGCGGCGGAATCCTCTGGAGAGCGACGACCTTCTCACCGCGCTGATCGCCGCGCACGACGGGCATCCGGACGGGCGCAGGCTGCTGCGCGACGAGGTCGTGTCGATGATCGCGGCCGGGCACGAGAGCACGGCCTGCGCCCTGGCCTGGTGCCTGTGCCTGCTGTCGCGCCACCCGGAGACCGCCGATCGCCTCCGAACGGAGGCCGATGCGCTCGGCGGCGTCGAACCCGGCTTCGGCGACATTGCCCGCCTGCCGTTCGCGCGCATGGTGTTCGACGAATCGATGCGCCTCTTCCCGCCGGTGTGGACGATCTCGCGGCGGGCGATCGCCGAAGACCGGATCGGCGACACCGTGATCCCCGCCGGGACGACCGTGATGCTCTGCCCCTATGCGGTGCACCGCAATCCGAAGCACTGGCGCAATCCGGAGGGCTTCGACCCCACGCGCTTCGCGCCCGGCGGCGAGGCCGAGCGCGCACGCTACGCGTGGTTCCCGTTCGCGGGCGGCCCCCGCGTCTGCCTCGGTCAGCGCTTCGCCGTCATGGAGGCGCAGATCATCCTGACGATGATCGCACAGCGCTTCGACCTGGAGTTGATGCCCGGCGAAAAGATGGCGCCGGAACCGATGATCACGCTCCGGCCGCGCACCGGCACGCGGATGCGGCTCGTCGCGCGCGCCCCGCAGGGCGGGTCATAGCAGGGGATGCCCTCTGTCCCGCGACAGCATCGGCGCGGAGGACGACCGCTCCTTCCGTGCGCTGCGCTTCTCCTGGTAGCGGCGGACGAGGTGCCGCGCCGGCCAGTAGGAGGTGACCCATCCCGCGGCGGCGAGCGGCACGCTCCCGACGAACATCGCGAACCAGACGGGCCATACCTCCGCGCCGAAGAGTTCCATGTCGCCGGCGCGCACCGCATCCGCGACGTCGGCGAGGCGCTTGACCACGGGCTCGTCGTCGAAGCCGTGCAGGCCGACGCCGCCCAGAAGCGCATCGCCGATCTCGAAACTGACGAGCCAGATGACCGGGATGGTCCACGGATTGGCGATGAAGGTCCCGATCAGGGAGACCACCACGCTGCCCCGCATCAGCGCCGCCAGGAGCGCCGCCAGCAGGAACTGCAGGCCGTAGAGCGGCGTGAGGCCGATCGCGACGCCACAGGCGAGGCCGGCCGCCACGCGATGCGGCGAGGCCTTCACGCGTGCGATGCGATGGCCGAGATAGCTTGCGCTCCGGCGCCAACCGCAGCTCGGCCAGACCCATCGGCGCGCACGCTGCAGAAAGCCGGGCCGCTGGCGGGGACTGAACAAGTAGCAGCGCTTCTGCCGTTGAAATGACGCCCGCACGAGCCGGCCGCCCGAGGCCGACTTAGGCCCCGCACCGCCGGCTGTCAACCGTGCGTCGTCGGCGCCCGACGCAAGCCCCTGCCATCGGCGGCCGGGTGCAAGTCGATCGCCGATACGTCAAACTGACGGCCATCACCTGCGAAGGACCGACACATGCTCTTTCTCGCCATCAGCACGCCCGCGCCCACGGAACCTTCCGCCGTTCGGGACCGGCGGCAGCGCTACTGGCAGTGGGTGGCCCCCCTCCGCGAGGACGGCACGGTGCGGTCGATTCACGCCCGTGTCGGCCGGGGGGCCGTGGCGCTGTTCGACGTCGACTCCCTGGAGAGGCTGCACGCGCTGCTGAACCAGTGGGCCGACATCGTGCCCGCGACCTTCGAGATCCTTCCCCTCATCGACGCCGACGCCATCCAGTCCTTCCTGGCGGCGGAACCCACCTGAAGCAAGCAACCGACACACGAAGAGGAGACGCGTACATGTCCGAAACCGAGGCGGTCATCGTCGACATCGCCGACGGCGTCGCCACCGTCACGCTGAATGAGCCGTCCGTCCGCAATGCGCTGACGCCGCGGCTGCGCCCCGCCTTCATCGACGCCATGCACCGGCTGGAGTTCGACGACGGCGTCCGCTGCGTCGTGCTGAAGGGCGCCGGGGATCATTTCATGTCGGGCGGCGACATCCGCTCGATGGTCGAGCGTCAGGAGATGGAGCCCAGGAAGCGCCGGCAACACGTCGTCGAGGGCGTGACCGGCATCCACATGGCGATCCTGGCGATGCGCCGCATGCCGAAGCCCGTGATCGCCAGCATCCAGGGTGCCGTCGCCGGATTCGGCGTCGGTGTCGTGGGTGCCTGCGATCTGGCAATCGCCGCGGACGACGCCTTCTTCACGCTCGCCTACTGCCACATCGGCGCGAGCCCGGACGGCGGCAGCTCCTACTTCGTCGCGCGCAACATGGGACTGAAGCAGCAGATGGAACTGGCGCTGCTCGGCGAGCGGTTCGGTGCCGAGCGCGCGAAGGAGCTCGGAATGATCAACTGGATCGTGCCCCGCGCGTCGCTCGAGGCCGAGACCGACAAGCTCGCCCGCCGGCTCGCGGCGGGTCCGACGCTCGCCTACGACAAGGCGAAGCGCCTCTTCAACGCCGCGCACGCGAACTCCATCGAGAGCCAGCTCCAGATGGAAGGCGAGCTGATCGCCGAATCGATGTGCACCGCGGATCACGCGGAAGGGGTGAAGGCGTTCATGGAGAAGCGTAAGCCGATCTTCAGCGGACGCTGACGATCCGGGGCGGCGCCTCGCGCGTCGCGCTCGCCGCCGGCACCGCCAGCGTCTCGACGCCGGCCGGCGGTGGCCGGTCGGCGGTCGCGACCGCCGGCGCGGGAAATGCGACGACGACGCATGTCCCCTCGCCCGGTGCACTCTCGATGTGCAGCGACGCTCCCTGCGCGGCGGCGAACGATTTCACCAGGGCGAGACCGAGGCCCGTTCCCGCATGGTTGCGCAGGAACGGGTCGTTGCCGCGCCAGAACGGGCGGGTGGCGAGTTCGACCACCTCGGGCGCCATGCCCGCGCCGTCGTCCCGCACGCTGAGCGCCAAGCCGCCCCCCTCCTGCTCGGCGACGACGATCGAAACGGTGCCGTCGGCCGGCGTGAACTTCAGGGCGTTCGACACCAGGTTCACCAGGATCTGGCGCAGAAGGCGCTGGTTGCCGAAGATCGCCACATCCCGTTCCGGCAATTCTGCGGCGAGGTGGATCGACGCCTGCGCCGCCTGGTCCGCCACGAGCCGCTGCACCGATTCGACCACGGCCTTCACGTCGATGCGCTCCTTCGGCTCGGCGGCGAATCGGCCGGCCTCGAAGGCCGACAGGTCCAGCAGGTCCTGCACGATGCTCAGGAGGTAGCGGCCGCTGTCGAGGATATCGGCGGCGTAGCCGCGATAGCGATCGTTTCCGATCGGCCCGAACATCTGCTGCTCGAGGATCTCCGAAAAGCCGATGATTGCGTTGAGCGGCGTGCGCAGTTCGTGGCTGACATTGGCGAGGAACTGGGACTTGAGCCGGTTCGATTCCTCCGCCTTGTCGCGCAGCGCCTCCAACTGGCGCTCGCGCTCCTTGATCTGCGCGATGTCGGTATACAGGAGTGCGGTGCCGCCGTGCGGGAGGTGCTTCTCGATGGCGAGCAGATGATCGCCGCGCGGCGTCTCCACTTCATAGGTCACGCTGTCGGCCGCAGACGCCGGCTCGCCGGTTTCGCCCCGGGCCGCGGTGCGGTCCTGTGCGGCGTCTCCGAAGGCGGTCACGATGTCCCGCCGGCGCAGCCCGAACCGGAGGGCGCTGCGGTCGACGCCGGCGATCTCGGCGGCGCGCCGGTTGGCGAGAAGCAGTCGGTCGTGCTCGTCGAACAGCAGGAAGCCGAGCGGCACGCTCTCGACCGCCTGCACCAAACGCGTCGATGCCACCAGTTCGGCTGACCGCGCCTGGTTGCGCTCCTCCGCCAGCATGACCGCGGCCACCGCGATACTGGCGAGTACCGGAAAGGTCGGATCGACCAGAACGCCGCTCCAGGCGAACGTGGCAGCCGAGATGGCAACGGCGGATCCGCCGGCGCCGAGCACGAGGAACATCCCCGCCGGTGCCGGCTGCCGGGTCAGAGCGGCGGCGACGCAGAGAAGAACGGCGAAACCCAATTCCGCCCAACGTGCCGCCGACGGCCGCATGGCGGGCCGCCCGGCGAACAGATTGTCGATGACCTGGGCCTGCAGCAGCACGCCCGGCACCACACCGACAGGCGTGGCCCAGCGATCGGCGATGCCGGCCGCGCTCACACCGACCACCGCCATTCCACCACGGACGTCTCCGGCGGACCAGGTGCCGTCCAGGATCGAAGTCGCGGAAATGCGGGGAATCGCCCGCACCGAATTCCAGGCGACCCAGAGCCCGCCCTCCCGGTCGAGCGGCACCAGGGAGTCGCCCATGGAAGCCCGCAGATCCCCCGCCAGCGGCGCATCTTCCAGCACATAGGACTTCCCACCGCCCGTGATCCGCACGGCCTCGAAAGCCAGGGCCGGCTCCAGCCGGCCGTCAACGGAGATGGCGATCGGCAGGCGGCGCACGATGCCGTCACGCTCCGCCGTGACATGCAGGTGGCCTATGCCCGCCGCCGCGGCCTCGAACGCGGGCAGATTGCGGGTCATCCCGCCATAGGCCGGCAGCACGAGCATCGAAGCGGGCGTCGCCAGCATGGCCGGTCTCGCCGAGAGCGGCGGCGCCGTCATGTTACCGCCATCGGCCGTGCCCCGGGCGGAAAAGCCCAGTACGACGGGTACTCTGCCCATGGCCTTCGCCAGCATTGTATCCCCCGGGCGCGGCCCGTCGTCGCCCGGTTGAGACCCGCGCTCCGCCTCCGGAAGAACCATGTCCAGCACGACGCAGCCGAATCCCGCGTCCGCCAGCCTGTCCACCAGGGTCGCGATGTCGGATCTCGGCCACGGCCACTGTCCCTGCGCCGCGATGCTCTGCTCGTCGATGTCGATGACGGTCACCGGGCCGGGCGCCGACGCCGAGTTGAACGACCGTTGAAGCACGTCGAAGGCCTGGAGGCGGAGCACGTGGAGCAGGCCCGGATCGCCATAGCGGAGGGCGACGAGCGCCACGGCCAGTATCCCGAAGATCAGGCTGCGGCGTGACGCGGACCCGATGCTGGGTCTCGCCAATCGGCGGCCCCCACGGCTACCGGTCTGCTCCTTCGAAGGCGGCATAGGTCCAGTCTGAGCCGAATGCTCTGGTGACGCCACAGTTTAGCGGACGGTCACTTCCACCCGCCGGTTCAAAGGTTCGTCAACGTCGTCGCCCGTCGGCTGCACCGGATCGGCTTCACCGAAGGACTCGATCGTCAGGATATCCGGCGGCAGGCCCCGGGCGACGAGCAGGGCCGCCACCGCGTCCGCGCGGCGCCGGGCGAGCCGTTCGTTCACCGACGCCGGGCCCTTGGTGTCGGTATGGCCGACGATGCTGAGATCCGGCCCCGGCCGCCCCAGCGCCGCGGCACGAACCGCGTCCAGGTCCGTCTCCGATACCGGCGTCAATCGGTCGGTGCCGGCGATGAAGTAGAGCAAAAACCGCGTCGGCGCCGGCGGCTCGACCCGCAGGGCCTTGCCGAACAGCTGCCGAACGCTCGCCTCGTCGATCACCACCGACCTGTCGGGCCGCTGGCCGGCCGCCGCGGCAGATGCCTCCAATGGCCTCGTGAGGTCCTGCGATCCCGCCGCGGTGGCGAAAGCGACCGCCCCCACCTTGCCCGCCGCATCGGGCAGCAGGACGACGAGGCTCTTGCCCAGCTGCCCCTCAGCCGCGGCGACGCTTTCGGTGAAACCGTCCCGGCAGACGGCGATGTCGGCCGGCTGATGCCCCTCCTCCTGCTCCTCCATCCAGCAGTCGAACATGGCCTGGGCTCGCGCCGCCTCCTTCGGGGCGAGGACGGCCGCCCCCTGCTCCAGCACATCGACCAGCCGGACCCGCGCCGCCGCCAGCGCGCCGACCTCTTCCGCCGGCAAAACCCGGGCCGACAGCGGCTCGGGAGCGACTGTCTCACCCCGGAGACTGGCAGCGGCACGGTCGCGATAACGCCGGGCATCCCCGCGATCGAAGCGCTCGGCCTCGGCGTCGGAGAGCGCCAGATACGCCTCGGCGAGATGGACGTTGAAGCTTTCTGGAGGCACTTGTGTGGCGGGAAGCGCGAGTTCCCGGGCGCAGGCGGGAATCAGCAGCAGCCCGGCGAGGAGGATCGCGCGCCCTGTGCCGCTCATCGCGCTCTCGCCGCAAAGCGTGTGCCGCGCACGCCGACGACACCGCCGGGGACGTGAAACTCGACGCTCTCGGGCGCGAGCCTGCCGATCTCGCCACTCGTGTAGACCGCGTCGCCGCGCAGGAGACGGCCGACGAACCCCAGGAGGCCCCTCTGCGGCTTGAACGCGAACGTCTCCACCACGAACTGCGTGTCCGCGCCCAGGGCGATCAGGGTGCCGTCGCGCAGGGTCACCCCGAGCGCGCCGTCGGCTCCCGTCCGCAGGCGGTCGCCCAATTCGATCCTCAGGCCGGCCAGCGGCGTCAGGGAAGCCCCCCGGCGATCGATGAAGGCCGTTCCGGAAACCGTCTTGACGACCCCGATCGTTGCGTCCGGTTCCCGGCTTCCGGCGGGTGCGGCGGCCCAGCAGCCGACGATGAGACAAGCTGCCAACGCTCTGCCGCCGAGACGACGTAGAGCCCGTTCCGAAACCCGCATCGGCTCCCCCCGACCTACGATTTTCTCGTAGAATGTCGGGACAATTCGGTCGGGGACCAGCCCCCGGTTTTGGGGGCTACTGCGACCTGAGCCGCGGATCGAGGGTGTCGCGCAGCGCGTCGCCGAACAGGTTGAATCCGAAGACCGCGAGCGTGATGGCGAGCCCTGGGAACACCGCGATCCACGGCGCACTCTCGGCATACTCGGACGCGCCGCCCTGCAGCATGAGGCCCCAGGCCGGCGTCGGCTCCTGCACGCCCAGGCCGAGATAGGAGAGCGACGCCTCCAGGAGGATCGCCTGGCCGACGAACGCGGTCACCATGATCAGGAAGGGCGCCATGACGTTCGGTGCCATGTGGCGGAGGATGATGCGCAGGTGCCGGAAGCCGCAGGCGCGTGCCGCGTCGACATAGGGCATCTCGCGCACCGAGAGCGCGCTCGATCGCACCACCCGCGCGCATCGCGGAATGAACGGAATGGTGATGGCCAGGATGACGTTGTGCGTTCCGGTGCCGAAGATGGCCACCACCGCCAGCGCCATGATGATCAGCGGGAAGGCCATGAACACGTCCATGACCCGCTGGAAGACGAGGTCGATCCAGCCGCCGAAATAGGCGCTGCCGACGCCGAGGACCATGCCGATCGAGCCGCCCACGAAAGCCGCCGCGAAGCCGACGAACAGCGCCGTGCGGGCGCCGTAGATGATCCGCGACAGCAGGTCCCGGCCGAATTGGTCGGTGCCGAGCAGGAACTCCCAGGACGGTGCCTGCTCCATCGCCATGAAGTTGTTGGCCACGGGATCGTAAGGGGCGACCGCGTCGGCGAAGATCGCCGCCAGGATCATGACGATCACGATGAGCGCGCCGGCAGTGCCGAGAGGCTTCTTGCGCGCGATGCGGAACAGCGCGGACAGGCTCGAAGGCTTCTGCGGGATGTCCGTGACCGCGGCGTCGACGCGGGCTTCCGAGGTGGTGACCATACCGGCGCTCCTAGCGGTAGCGGATGCGCGGGTCGAGCCATGCGTAGCACATGTCGACCAGGAAATTGATGAAGATGAAGATCGTCACCACGACCATCACGAGCGCCTGCGTCATCGCGTAGTCGTGCTGGGTGACCGACTGCACGAACAGGCGCCCCAAGCCGTTCAGGTTGAACACCTGCTCGGTGACGACCAGCCCGCCCATCAGGAACGCGAACTCGATGCCGACGATCGTGATGACCGGCAGCAGGGCATTCCGCAGCGCATGGCGATTGACGATCAGCTTCTCAACCAGGCCCTTCGCCCGCGCCGTGCGGACATAGTCCTCGCGCAGCACCTCGAGCATCGACGACCGCGTCATCCGCAGCGTCACGGCGGAATAGCGGTACCCGGTCGCCAGGGCTGGCCAGATCAGCATCGAAATATTGTGAAACGGGTCCTCCCAGATCGGGACGTAGCGGATGGGCGGCATCCACGGCGCGCCGAACCAGGCCTGGCTGATGATCAGGATGCCGAGGATCATCAGGATGCCGAGCCAGAAGGACGGCATGGCGATGCCGGCGATCGAGAACAGGCGGACGACGTAGTCGACCCAGGAGTCCTGCTTGACCGCGGCGAGGACGCCCAGCGGGATCGCGATGACGACCGAGATGAACGTTGCCATCAGCGCGACCTGGAGCGAGAGCGGGAAGCGGCTCGCGATCTCGACGTTGATCGGGCGCCCGGTCCACATCGACTTTCCGAAGTCGCCCTGCACGAACCCCCAGATCCAGCTGAGGAACTGCGTGATCGCGGGCTCGTCCAGGCCGAGTTCCAGGCGGCATTGCGCCAGGACGGAGGGATCGACGTTGCTGCCGGTGCCGGCGAGACGCAGCATGCAGACGTCGCCCGGGATGAGGCGCAGCAGGAAGAAGACGAGCACGGCCGCTCCGAGGAGCGTCGGTATCGTCATCAGGATACGCTTGACCGTGTACTGCCACATGGCTGCTCGACCGACTCCATCCAGGGTGACAGGGCCCCTCTCCCGGACCGGGAGAGGGGTGGCTGGTCACGTCACATCTGCGACTTGTCGATCCAGACGTTGTCGAGCTGCTGGTTGAGATAGTGGCTCGGGCTGATGGTCCAGCCCTTCACGTAGGAGCGGTGCGGGATGATCCGGTACCACCACAGCGTGATGAACATCCGGGCCTCCTCGTCGAGCACCCGCTTCTCGAAGGCGCGCATCAGCGAACGCTGCTTCTCCTCGTCGCCCGTCTTGTTCATCTCCTCGAACATCTTGTCGAGTTCGCGATCGACATAGCCGCCGTAGTTCGAGCCGGAGACATCCTCGGAGACGAACTTGGAGACGTCGAGCAGCGGGTTGACGTTGGACTGGCAGTTGAACTCGATCGCCAGATCCCACTCGTGCTTCGTCCGCAGCTGGTCGTAGAACGGCCCCGTCGGCAGCACTTCCTGTTCGGCCGTGATCCCGATCTGGCGGAGCTGGTCGATCACCCAGATGCCGACGATCTTGTAGGGCTGGTCGACCGCGCGGTTGACGATCTTGACCTGCAGCGGCGTCTGGACCCCTGCCTCCTTCAGCAGGCGCTTCGCCTCCTCCTGGGACTTCTTGTGGTCGGGCCAGTAGCCGGCGATCTGCTGCAGCTCTTCCTTGTTCGCCGCCAGTTCGTCGCCGGGAAACACGATGCCGCCGACCGTCTTCACGATCGCGATCTCGGACAGGTATTTCGAGCCGTTCCAGCGGTCGAGGGCCAGCGTGACGGCGCGCCGCACGCGCACGTCATCGAACGGCTTGCGGCGATGGTTCGGCGTCATCAGCAGGACGCAGTTCCAGTCGCTCTCCTGGACCGTGATCTTGTCTCCGAGGGCATCCTTGAGCTCGTCGCGGGTCTTCGGCGGGAAGCCGCGGAACTCGATCGCGGCACGGTCGCCGCGGATCGCCTGGGCACGGACGCTCTGCTGCGGCGCGAAGATCGCCTCGAAGCCGTCGAGATAGGGCTGTCCCTTATGGTGGTAGTTCTCGTTCCGCACGCCGGTCATCGTGGCGCCCGGCTGCCACTCGCCGAACTTGAACGGACCGGAGCCCAGGACGTTCTTCTCGAACCAGTGCGGATCCTGGTCGAGCTTCGCCTTCGGGTAGATGAAGTTGAACGGGTTCGCCACCGCCTTCATGAAGGCGCCGGACGGGTATTTCAGGTCGAACACGACGGTGCGGTCGTCCGGCGCCGACACCTTGTCGACCATGACGAAGTAGGCCTTGCGCGCGCTCTGCACGCCTTCCGGCGGATCGATGATCTTCTGGAAGCTCGCCGCCACGTCGTGCGCCGTCAGCGCGCTGCCGTCGTGGAACTTGACGCCCTCGCGGATCTTGAAGGTGTAGCGCTTGCCGTCGTTCTCGGCCTTCGGCATCTCCGTGCACAGGTCGCACACGATGTCGCTGGTCGACGACATGTTGTCCGGGTTGATACGCGTCAGCACGCTGTAGAACGGCCCGATCGGATGCATCAGCGCGAAGGTCGTCTCGCGGTGGCCGTCGAAGCTCGGCGGCTCGTCCGGAACGACGAAGCGCAGGATCCCGCCGCGCTGCGGCTCTTCCGCCGCCCTCGCCTGGCTCGCCATCATGCCTGCGGCCAGAACGGCCGTTAAGGCGATGCCGGTCGTAAATGCCCCTCTCATGCCCACTCCTCCCTTTGTTGTCTGGTTTTGTCGGGCCCTGCGCGCGGCCTCCCGTCTCCGCGCCGTCGTCCTGTTCGACCTCCTCTAGACCTCCGTACAGGCCACCCAGTGCCCCGGGCGCAGCTCGCGAAGAACCGGCACGTGCGCGCTGCATCCCGCGACCGCGCGGTCGCAGCGCGGATGGAAGACGCATCCCGACGGCGGGTTGATCGGACTGGGGATCTCGCCGCGGATCACCCGGTGGGCGCGCGCCATCTCGATCTCCGGGTCCGGGATCGGCACGGCCTCCAGCAGCGCCTGCGTGTAGGGGTGCAGCGGGTTGTCGAACAGTTCGTCCGTCTCGGCGATCTCGACCATCCGGCCGAGATACATCACCGCCACCCGATGGCAGATGTGGCGCACCACGCTGAGATCGTGGGCGATGAACAGGTAGGTCAGCTGGAACTTCTCGCGCAGATCCTCCAGCAGGTTGATCACCTGCGCCTGGATCGAGACGTCAAGCGCAGACACCGCCTCGTCGCAGATGATGAATTCCGGCTCCAGCGCCAGGGCCCGCGCGATGCCGACGCGCTGGCGCTGCCCGCCCGACATCTCGTGCGGGTAGCGGTCGGCGAAGCGCGGATTGAGCCCGCACACCGAGAGCAGCTCCAGCACCCGCTCGCGGCGCGCCTTGGCGTCCGGGATGATGCCGTGCACCTTCATCGGCTCGGCGAGGATCTCGCCGACCTTCATGCGCGGGTTCAGCGAGCTGTAGGGGTCCTGGAAAATCACCTGCATGCGGCGGCGCCAGGGGATCAGTTCTCCCTGGCTCAGCGTGCCCAGATCGGTGCCCTCGTAGAGGATCTGCCCGGAGGTGGGCCGCTCCAGCTGCAGGATGCAGCGGCCGGTCGTCGTCTTGCCGCAGCCGGATTCGCCGACGACGCCCAGCGTCTCGCCCTTGCGGATGGTGAAGCTGACGTCGTCGACGGCCTTCACGTGGGCGATGGCGCGCTTGACGAAGATGCCCTCGGTGATCGGGAAGTGCTTGCGGAGGTTGCGCACCTCGACCAGCGGCGCACCGAGCGCCCGCCGCACCTGCGGCGCCTCGGCGTTGGCGGTGCCGGCGGTGGCGATCTCGGCGGTGCTCATGACGCCGCCGCGAGCTTCGCGCCGCCCAGGTCTTCCCACCGCCAGCAGGCCGAGGCGTGGATCCCGTCGACCGTCTGAAGCGGCGGGTTCTCCTCGGCGCAGCGTGCGACGGCGAAGCGGCAGCGCGGCCGGAACGGACATCCGACGATGGCCTGCGACAGGTCCGGCGGCTGACCCTCGACCGGGTCGAGCCGGGCACGCCGCGGCTGGTCGAGCCGCGGCACCGAGCGCAGCAGCGCCAGCGTGTAGGGGTGGCGCGGATCGTGATAGATCTCGCGCGCCCGGCCCGTCTCGATGATGTGGCCGGCATACATCACGTTCACGCGGTCGGCGTAGCGCGCGACCACGCCGAGATTGTGGGTGATCACGATCAGTGCGACGCCCAGCTTGCGCGTCAGCTCCTTCATCAGTTCCAGGATCTGCGCCTGGATGGTCACGTCGAGCGCCGTCGTCGGCTCGTCCGCGATGATCAGCTTCGGCTCGCAGGCCAGCGCCATCGCGATCATGACGCGCTGCCGCATGCCGCCCGAGAGGTGATGCGGATACTGGCCGAGCCGGCGCTTGGGCTCGGAGATGCCGACCAGCCCGAGCAGCTCCATGGCCCGCTCGTCGGCCTTCTCGCGGGACATGCCGAAATGGGTTTCGAGCGGCTCGGTCAGCTGCCGGCCGATCGTCAGCACCGGGTTGAGCGACGTCATCGGCTCCTGGAAGACCATGCCGATGTCGCGACCGCGCACCTGCCGGATCTCCACGTCGGACAGCTTCAGCAGGTCGCGACCCATGAAGCGGATCGACCCGCCGACGATCCTGCCCGGCGGCCAGGGGATGAGGCGCAGGATCGACAGCGCACCGACCGACTTGCCGCAGCCGGACTCGCCGACAACCGCGACGGTCTCGCCCTCGTCGACCTTGTAGGAGATCCCGTCCACGGCACGCACCGTGCCGGCGGACGTGAAGAAGTGCGTCCTGAGATCCTCGATCTCGAGCAGACTGCCCACCGAGCCTCCTCAACCTGTCAGTCGCTCTCTTTTTCCGGAGCGTGGAACAACTAAAGCCGATCGGAGGAGGCAGGTAAACCGGATAAATCGTCGGGACGCGGAGCAGTCGCGATTACTGGAGATCGTCGTCCACGGCGATCACCGAGCATTGTCGTTCGTCCGCCTTGCCTGCGTTGCAGAAGTCGAGCGCCTGTCGGGCCGCATCCTCCGGCGAGCGGCGGCCGGTGGCCCAGCCGAAGCTGCCGGCCGACGCGCTGACGGCGAAGGCCTTCGACAGCTCGCCATGGACGAAGTCCGGCCAGCGCGCGGCGGCACGCTCGGAGAGACCCGCCGGCATCGGCAGGTCGGGGTAGACGGGCCCGACCGGCAGCGCGTCCCACGTCGGGAGGGCGTGGGTGCGCAGGAAATCGTCGAGCGGCCCGCGCCACGCGGCGACGCCCTTGCGGTGGATCACGTCGTGGCCGTCGCCGGGGATGTCGCGCAGGAACACGAACGTCGCGTCGCCGCCCGCTCCCGTGAAGGCGCCGTGGAACGACCGCGCCAGGTCCGGCTCGAAATAGGTGTCGCCGTCGGCATAGATCCAGAGCGACGGCACCCTGGACGCGGCGCCGAATGCGGCGAACGCCGCCGTCAGCTGCGGCTGCGCGCAGACCACGTTGGCACTGCGCGAGCCGCGCCCGCCGACGAAGTTCACGACGGCGCGCAGTCCCGGTACGGCGCGCGTCGAGAAGGCCAGGACGCCGAACCCGCCCGCCGACTGCCCGACGCCGAGGATGGTGGACGGGTCGACGAACGCCGCCCGGCTCAGGGCGGCGGCGGCCATCTCGAAGGAATCGGCCGTCGCCTGCCCGGCGCCCACGAAGTCCGCATCCTCGCACCCGCCATAGCCTTCCCGGAACCTGCCGCTGCTGCGGCCGAAGCCGGGCCGCATGACGACGGCCGCCGCCCAGCCGCGGCGCGCGAACTCCGTCGCCACCGCGTCGAACATCTGCGGACGCCAGCTCGCCTCCCGGCCCAGCCGCCGCGGCAGGCCGTGCGAGATGACCGCGAGCGGGAACGGCCCGTCACCCTTCGGGCGGATCCACAGGACCTCCAGGCGGCTCCCGTCGGGACCGGCGACCTCGTCCTCGGCGCGGACCAGATCGGCCGGCGGCACCGGCGGTGCCGCAGCCGCGGACAGGGCTGCGATCGACAGAGCGATCGCGCCCAGGGCGAGCTTCGCAAATCCGCGCATCGTCGTTCCGGCTCCGCTTCAGCCGCCCTTGGGCATGTCGTCGGTCGAGAGATCGTTGGCGATCTCGATCAGGTTCTCGTCCGGGTCGTAGACGTAGACCGACATCAGGCGGCCGCGAGCACCCGACCGCAGTCCCGGGCCGGTGATGACCGGGATGCCCAGCGTGCCGAGATGCGCCACGACCTGGGTGATCGGCGTCGCGGTGATGAAGCAGAGATCGCTCGACCCCGGCGTGGCGTGCCGGACGTTCGGATCGATCGGGTGGTCGACGGCGTGCAGGTTGATCTTTTGGCTGCCGAAATGCAGGGCAACCCTGCCTTCGCCGAAGCTGCGCCGCTCCATTCCCAGCACGGAAGCATAGAAGTCGCATGTCCGGTCGATGTCGCGGACCGTCAGGACGAGGTGGTCGAGATGCGTCGCGGTTATGGTCATGCTCTGGTCCCTCTCTGTCGCACGACGATGGAGGCGGGCGCGCGCCGTCCCGGCATCACGGCGGCGCCGGGCCTTCAGCGGCCAACAATGCACCCGCCCCGGCGTCGCGTCGACGCGCTGCGATGCCGCGTCTCCCATCTCCCTATGGCGTTCCCACGATCGGCCGCGCCCGGTAAGGTCGATGCATCGCGAGACGAGGGCATGAGATGGACGAAAAAGACCTCTGCTACACGCCGGCAGTCGAACTCGCCGGTCTGATCGCCGCCCGCGAGATCTCCCCCGTCGAACTCACCGCCGCGGTGCTCGCCCGGATCGAGGCGCTTCAGCCGCGCCTCAACGCCTTCATAACGGTCGCCGCCGACTCCGCCATGGCCGAGGCGCGCGCCGCCGAACAGGCGGTCATCGACGGCAAGCCGCTCGGCCCGCTGCACGGCGTCCCCTTCTCGGTGAAGGACCTGTGCAACACCGCCGGCGTCAGAACCACCTTCGGCAGCTTCGGTTACGAGGACAACGTCCCCGAAGCCGACATCGTGGCGGTCGCCCGCCTCAGGGCGGCCGGCGGCATCATGGTCGGCAAGACGACCACCCCCGAGTTCGGCCACAAGCCGCTGACCGAGGCGCCGCTGTTCGGCCGGACCGTCAATCCCTGGAATACCGAGCGCACCTGCGGCGGCTCGTCCGGCGGTGCCGGGGCGGCGGTCGCGGCCGGCATGGCGCCGCTGGCGGTCGGCACCGATGGCGGCGGCTCGATCCGCATTCCGGCCGCCTGCTGCGGACTGGTCGGCGTCAAGCAGACGCTTGGCGTCGTCCCGCACGACCAGACGCCGGACGTGTTCGGCCTGCTCGCCTATGTCGGGCCCATGGCCCGCACCGTGGCCGACGCCGCGCTGATGCTGGAGGTCATGGCCGGCCCGCACCGCAGCGACCCGCATTCGCTGGGCCGCGCCCTGTCGGGGCTGGCCGCGGCGGGCCAGCCGCGCGGCGACATGCGCGGCGTGCGCATCGGCTGGCGCCCCTTCCTCGGCAACGACCGGATCGACCGCGAGACGCTCGCTCTGTGCGAGACGGGCGTGAAGGCGCTCGCGGGCATCGGCGCCGAGGTGATCGGCCACGAGGCCGCCTTCACCAACACGCTGCCCGTCTGGGGGCCCCTCACCTTCTCGATCTGGGCCAGCCGCTTCGGCGCGCTGGAGAAGCGGCTCGGCAACCGCATGAGCAGCAGCCTCCGGACATGGATGGCCGAGGGCGGCAAGTACAGCGCGATCGACGTCCAGGATGCGATGGCGCTGCGCACCCGCGTCTTCCGCGAGGTCGAGGCGTGGTTCGAGGACGTCGACCTGCTGGTCACGCCGACCATCTCCCGCCCCGCCATCCGCGCCGACCACGACCCGTTCGAGCCCATCGAGATCGAGGGCACGCCCGCCGGCGGCCTGCGCGACGGCTGGTACCCGTATACGCACCCCTTCAACCTGACCGGCCATCCGGCGGTGACGGTGCCCTGCGGCTGGACCGCCGACGGCCTGCCCGTCGGCCTCCAGATCGTCGGCCCGTGGCTGTCCGACGCGCGCATCCTGCGGGCCGCGGCGCTGTTCGAGGAAGCGATGCCGTGGCAGGATCGCCGCCCACCGGTCTGACCGTAGAGCCGAACGAACATCCCTGAAGGAAACGCCATGCCGATCGTCAAGAACGTCACGAAAGCGAAGCTCAAGGCCGGCGAAGTCGCACTGGGGGTTGGCCTTCGCCAGGCGCGGACGGTCGACACGGCGAAGATCATGAAGGTCTGCGGCTACGACTGGCTGTTCATCGACATGGAGCACAACTCGATGTCGATGGAGACGGCGGCACAGCTCTGCGTGGCGGGCCTCGATGCCGGCGTGACCCCGATCGTTCGGGCGCCGAGCCACGAGCATTTCCACGCCAGCCGCCCGCTCGACGCCGGCGCCCAGGGCATCGTCGTCCCGCACGTCCAGAACGCCGAGGAGGCCCGGCGCGTCGTCAGCCAGTGCCTATATCCGCCGGTCGGCCACCGCTCGGTCGCGGGCGGCATGGCCCAACTGGAATACGAGGCTCTGCCGGTCGGCGAGACGACGAAGCTGATCAACGAGGAGACGCTAACCGTCGTCATGCTGGAGAGCCCGGAGGCGATCGCCAATGCCGACGCGATGGCCGCCGTCCCCGGCATCGACGTGCTGCTGATCGGCACCAACGACCTCTGCGCCGAGATGGGCATTCCCGGAAAGTTCGGCGACGAGCAGGTCGCGAAGGCCTATGATGCGGTGTTCTCCGCCTGCCGGAACAACGGCAAGATCCCCGGCATGGGCGGCATCTACGACCAGGAACTGTCGCAGAAGTACATCAAGCTCGGCATGCGCTTCATCCTCGCCGGCAACGACCTCGCCTTCCTGATGGCCGGTGCGAAAGCCCGCTCGGCCTTCCTCAAAGGGATTGCCGTTTAGCCATATGCGTCCGCCCTCGTCCCGCATCGATCCACCGCCGCTCCGCGTTCCGGGCGGCCAGCAGCCCCCCGCGGTGCGCCGCGGCGGCGGACCTTGGCCAGCCGGCAGCCCGTCGCCGCTCCTCTCGGTCGAGGATCTGCACGTCCGCTTCCGCACCCCGGAGGGGCATGTCGATGCAGTGCGCGGCGTGTCGTTCGACATCGCGAAGGGCGAGACCGTGGCGCTGGTCGGCGAGAGCGGTTCCGGCAAGTCGGTCACCGCCCTCTCGATCCTGCAGATCCTCCCCTACCCTGTCGCGTCGCATCCGCGCGGCAGCATCCGCTTCGACGGCACCGAACTGGTCGGCGCACCCGAGCGGACGCTGCGCACGGTGCGCGGCGACCGGGCGGCGATGATCTTCCAGGAGCCGATGACGTCGCTCAATCCGCTCCACACGATCGACCGGCAGGTCAGCGAGCCGCTGCTCCTGCACAAGGGCATGAGCGGTGCGGCAGCGCGCGAACGGACGCTCGAACTGCTCCACCTCGTCGGCATCCGCGACCCCGAGAAGCGCCTCAAGGCCTATCCGCACCAGCTGTCGGGCGGCCAGCGCCAGCGCGTGATGATCGCGACGGCCCTCGCCAACGAGCCCGACCTGCTGATCGCCGACGAGCCGACGACGGCGCTCGACGTGACGATCCAGGCGCAGATCCTCGAACTGCTGAAGGATCTGCAGAAGCGCTTCGGCATGGCGATGCTGCTGATCACCCACGACCTCGCCATCGTGCGCAAGATGGCGGACCGGGTCTGCGTCATGACCGCCGGCGAGATCGTCGAGCAGGGGCCGACGCGCCCGCTGTTCGAGGCGCCGACGCATCCCTACACCCGCAAGCTGCTGGCCGCCCAGCCGAAGGGCAAGCCGCTGCAGGCGCGGCCCGATGCGCCGGAGATCATGCGCGCCGAGGACGTGCGCGTCTGGTTCCCGATCAAGGCCGGCGTGCTGCGCCGGACGGTCGGCCACGTGAAGGCGGTCGACGGCATCTCGACCAGCATCCGCGCCGGCCACACGGTCGGCGTGGTGGGCGAGAGCGGCTCCGGCAAGACCACGCTCGGCCTGGCGCTGCTGCGCCTGGAGCGCAGCGAAGGCGGCGTCTTCTTCGCCGGCCGGCCGATCCAGGGCATGGACTGGAAGCGGCTGCGTCCGCTGCGCAAGGCGATGCAGATCGTCTTCCAGGATCCCTATGGCAGCCTCAGCCCGCGCATGACCGTCGGCCAGATCATCGAGGAAGGCCTGAAGGTCCACAGTCTTGGCGGCGATGCGTCGGAACGGCGCGACCTCATCGCGCAGACGCTGACCGAGGTCGGCCTGCAGCCGGCGATGGCCGACCGCTACCCGCACGAATTCTCCGGCGGCCAGCGCCAGCGCATCGCCATCGCCCGCGCGATGGTGCTGAAGCCGCGCTTCCTCGTCCTCGACGAGCCGACGTCGGCGCTGGACATGTCGGTCCAGGCCCAGATCGTGGATCTGCTGCGGGACCTGCAGGCGAAGCACGATCTGGCCTACATGTTCATCAGCCACGATCTGAAGGTCGTCCGCGCGCTGGCCGACGACCTCATCGTCATGAAGGACGGCAAGGTCGTCGAGCAGGGTCCGGCGGACGGCATCTTCGCCGATCCGAAGACCGACTACACGAAGGCCCTGCTCGCCGCCGCCTTCGACCTCCAGGTGGCGCGCCAGGGGGGCGCGGCGGGACAAGGGCCCGGCGCCCGCACCTGAACGCCGCGATCAGGCCTTGCCGCCGTCGCTCGGCGGTGTAGCGCCCTTGGGGCGGCCTGCGGTGCGGCCGCCGTCGATCGGCAGGATCACGCCGGTGATCCACCGCGACTCGTCGCTGCCCAGGAACAGGCAGCCATGGGCGATGTCCCAACCGGTCCCCTCGACGCCGAGCAGCGTCTGGTCGACCCGCGCCGCCCGCAATTCCTCGGTCATGCCGCGCGTCGCCACCATCGGGGTGTAAACCGCTCCGGGGGCGATGCAGTTGACCCGAATGCCGTCGCGGCCGTGATGCGCCGCCATCACCCGCGTCAGGTTCACGACGGCGCCCTTCGAGGTCGGATAGAGCAGGCTCGGATGGCCGCCCTGCAGGCCCGCGACCGAGGCGATGTTGACGATCGAGCCGCCGCCGCCGCGCACCATGACGGGAATCGCGTAGCGCGCCATCAGCACCATCGAGGCGACGTTGGTGTGCATCGCCTTCGCCCACTCGTCGATGTCCACCTCCAGCGCGTTCCCGCGCGGCCCCGTGACGCCGACATTGTTGATGAGGATGTCGCAGCGCCCGTAGGCCTCGACCGTCTTGTCGACGATCGCAGCGCAGGATGCCGGATCGCCCACGTCGCCCTGCACGACTAGGCACTCGCCGCCCTCGTCGCGCACCATGCCCGCGGTCACGTCGGCCCACTCGGGCACCGCGTCGACCAGCACCACCCGCGCGCCGTGCCGCGCCAGCACGATGGACGTCGCCCGCCCGTTGCCGATGCCTTCGGCCCGCGATCCCGCTCCGGTGACGATCGCCACCTTACCCGCCAGCCGGTCGTCCCGGCGCGCCGTGTCCATGCCCTCTCCTCCCTTCGCCGGCGCCTTCCGTGCGCCTGTCGGGGACGGAGCCTGATCGGCCGCGAGGGCAGCGTCAACACGGGGTCGGCGCGTGGTCGCCGAGGGAATTACGGTCATCGAACCGTCATGCGCCGCTGGACGCATCCGGATTCTTGCCTGACAATACGTCATCCGAACCGAATGGAAAGCGGACGACCCGCTGATGGCCAAGGTTCTGCGACTGTCCGACATCGCCCGCTCGAAGCGGCCGGTGTACTTCAACCAGCAGGAACTCCGGGAACTCCTCGACGTCTACAGCCGGCGCGTGATGACCGGCGAATGGCGCGACTATGCCATCGACCACGATGCGGGCATGGCGGTGTTCTCGATCTTCCGCAACACGCGCGACGTGCCGATCTTCCGGATCGCGAAGATGGCCGCACGCGGCGATGCGCCGCCCGAATACGTCGTCGTCAGCGGCTACCAGAAACTCAAATCGGCCAGCAATCTGCGAGACGCGCTGAGCGTGCTCGCCAAGCGGAAGACGCTCGAACTCGTGAGCTGAAACGACCGCCTCGGCCGCGCCGACTGCACCGGAGGACCGCCATGCCCCTCGCTCACGAAGCCGCCTTTCCGCTCGATGCCGCCTCGCCGGAGCAGCTCCGCCTCGACCCCGCCTCGATCGGCCGCATGGTGGCGCTGATCGAGAAGCACATCGCCGACGGCCGCTACCCCGGCGCGCAGATCGCCTTCGCCCGCGACGGCAAGCTCGCCCTGCACCGCAGCTTCGGCAGCGCGCGCGTCACACCGACGCCGGTCGACGCCACCGACGACACGCTCTGGCTGCTCTTCTCCAACACCAAGGTCGTCACCGCCTGCGCCGTATGGGCGCTGGTCGACCGCGGCGCCCTGCGCTTCGCCGACGCCGTCGCCGACCACGTCCCGGACTTCGCGCGCAACGGCAAGGCCGACATCACCGTCCATGATGTGCTGACCCACCAGGCCGGCTTCCCCAATGCCGGCATGCCGGAGGCGGCGTGGGACGACCACGAGCTGATGCGCCGCACCGTGTGCGACTACACGCTCGACTGGACGCCGGGCTCGCGCGTGCACTACCACGCATCGGCGGCACACTGGACGGCGGCCGTCCTGATCGAGGCGCTGACCGGCCGCGACTTCCGCGACTTCATCCGCACCGAGGTGATCGAGCCGCTCGGCCTCGGCGACGAGCTGTTCGTCGGCCTGCCCGATGCGAAGCATGCCCGCGCCGCCGACATCCACGAGCCGGCTGCCGAAGGCGCCCACACGATCCTCGCCGACCGCAACAGTGCGGCCGCGCGCCGCGCCGGCATTCCGGGCGGCGGCGGCTTCGCCACGGCGCGCGCCATGGCCGCCTTCTATCAGATGCTGCTCAACGGCGGCCGGCTGAACGGGGCGCGCATCGTCTCCCCGCGCATGGTCGACTGGGTGACGCGCAACCATACCGGCGACCGGCCGGACGAGAATTTCGACATGCCGATGCACCGCGGCCTCGGCCCGCACGTGCGCGGCACCACGCCGACGATCCGCGGCCTCGGCACCATCGGCGGCGCCCGCACCTATGGCCACGGCGGCGTCGGCTCGTCCTATTGCTGGGCCGACCCGGAGACCGGCGTCTCCTTCGCCTACCTCAGCAACAGCCGGATCCCGGAGCCCTGGCACTCGATCCGCATGGACCTGATCAGCAACCTCGCCCACGCCGCGATCGAGCGGTAGCGCCTCTCGCCATAAGGTATATTATCCCAGAATTGGATGCCCGCTCGGGCTCGCTGTTGGACATCGTCAATCGGAGCCGAAACGAGGGTGCGTGCGCGGCCCCTCCATGAATCGCTATAATTCCCTATCCGCGCACGCGGCTGCGGACGCCGAGGCGCCTGAGGCAGTGGGGCAAAGGAAGGGGGCGTTCGGGCCCCCTCCATAAAACGCCATAAAAACCTATCGGCGCGAACTGCGGCGTTCAGTAGGTGACGACGGAACGGATCGACTTGCCCTCGTGCATCAGGTCGAAGCCTTCGTTGATGCGGTCGAGCGGCAGCGTGTGCGTGATCAGCGAGTCGATGTCGATCTTGCCGTCCATGTACCAGTCGACGATCTGCGGCACGTCGGTGCGGCCGCGCATGCCGCCGAAGGCGGTGCCGCGCCAGGAGCGGCCGGTCACGAGCTGGAACGGCCGGGTGGAGATCTCCGCACCCGCCGGTGCGACGCCGATGATGATCGACTCGCCCCAGCCTTTGTGCGCGCATTCAAGGGCTTGGCGCATGGTCTTCACGTTGCCGATGCACTCGAACGTGTAGTCGGCACCGCCCTTGGTCAGCGCGACGAGATGCGGGACGACCTCGCTCTCCTTCATGTCGCGCGGGTTGACGAAGTGGGTCATGCCGAACTGCTCGGCGAGCGCCTTCTTCGACTCGTTCATGTCGACGCCGACGATCATGTCGGCCCCGACGAGGCGGGCGCCCTGGATGACGTTGAGGCCGATGCCGCCCAGGCCGAAGACGACGACCTTGGACCCCGGCTCGACGGCCGCGGTGCGGACCACGGCGCCGATGCCGGTGGTGACGCCGCAGCCGATGTAGCAGACCTTGTCGAACGGCGCGTCGGGCCGGATCTTCGCCAGCGCGATCTCCGGCAGGACCGTGAAGTTGGCGAAGGTCGAGCAGCCCATGTAGTGCAGGATCGGCTTGCCGCCGATCGAGAAGCGCGAGGTGCCGTCCGGCATGACGCCGCGGCCCTGGGTCTCGCGGATCGCCTGGCAGAGGTTCGTCTTCGGGTGCAGGCAGTACTCGCACTCGCGGCATTCCGGCGTGTAGAGCGGAATGACGTGGTCGCCCTTCTTCAGCGAGCGTACGCCGGGGCCGACGTCGACCACCACGCCGGCGCCTTCGTGGCCGAGGATCGCCGGGAACGCGCCCTCGGGATCGTCGCCGGACAGGGTGAAGGCGTCGGTGTGGCAGATGCCGGTCGCCTTGATCTCGACCAGCACCTCGCCCGCCTTGGGCCCCTCGAGCTGCACCGTCTCGATGCTCAGCGGCTTGCCCGCCTCGAATGCCACCGCCGCGCGCACGTCCATAGCCTGCTCCTGTAGGGCCGGAATTCGGAGCGGGGAGAGTAGCGGCGGCGGCCGGCCGGGTGTAGCCCGGAAATGCGGATGGCGTGCTCGGCCCGCGCCGCTGCCTGCTGGATCGTTTCCGCGGCCCGCGGTGTTCAACGGGCCCGCGCAGCCCGCGCACCCTCTCCCGGCGGACACGAATGACGCTGCACACGCCCGTACGCATCGGCCTCTGGATGATCGTGACTGCCGCCGCCTTCGGCGCCATGGTCGGCACGGTGCGCTACCTGTCGCAGGAGATGGACGTGTTCGTCATCTCCTTCTGGCGCAACGTCTTCGCGGCGCTCGCCCTCGTGCCGTGGATCATGGAGGCGGGCGCCGGGGCGTTGCGGACGCGACGGATCGGCCGCTTCACCGTGCGCTCGGCGATCTTCGTCGCCTCGACGATCTCGCTCTACATGGCGGTCGCGATGCTGCCGCTCGCCGAGGCGACCGCGCTGAGCTTCACCTCGCCGCTGTTCGCGACGATGCTCGCGGTCTGGCTGCTGAAGGAGCACGTGACGGCGGCACGCTGGGCGGCCGTGGCGGTCGGCTTCATCGGCGTGCTGGTGATCCTGCGGCCGGGAATCGCGGCCTTCGATCCGGTATCGCTGATCGTGCTCTTCTCCGCCGCCACCTTCGCCGGCGTGATCGTCACCGGCAAGCAGCTGGCCGACACCGAGAGCCCGGAGCTGATCGTCTTCTACCTCTCGGCGCTGGCCGTGCCGCTGTCGCTGCCGCCGGCGCTGTGGGCGTGGCAGTGGCCGACGATGACCCAGTGGGGCTGGCTCGTCCTGCTCGGCATCCTGGCGGCGATCAACATGTACGGCGTGTCCAGGGCGCTGCGGATCGGCGACGCCTCCCAGACGACGCCGTTCGACTTCATCCGCCTGCCCTGCTCCGCCCTGGTCGGCTATCTGGCCTTTTCCGAGAAGCCGGATGTGTGGACCTGGATCGGCGCCGCGGTGATCCTCGGCAGCTCGGTCTTCATCGCCCGCCGGGAGACGGTGGCCGAGGAAGAAGAAGAGGCTGAAGGCGCGCCTCAGAAGAACGTGCGGATGGCCGACACCACGTCGTAGTCGTCGTTCACGACGCACATGACCTGCCACTTGTCGAAGGTCGTGCAGGGATGCGAGATGCCGAGCGCCACCATGTCGCCGACGTGCAGCGGCGAGCTGGCCGGCACCGTCACATGCGCGTGCTGGTCGTTGAGGCCGGTCACGACGTGGCCCGGCGGCAAGGCCTGGGGCGCCTCGTGCAGACCCGGCCGGAACCAGCGTTCGGGTACCGGCATGTCGGCGTCGAAGGACACGTCCCGCTTGCCGGCGGTGAGGATCAGCTTCTCCGTCTCCGGTCGCGACTGGACCAGCGTCCAGACCTCCAGCGCCGGAACGGGCGTGCCGTTCGGCAGGCCGACGAGGCCGCGTTCGCGCAGCCGCTCGAAGGCGCGCACATAGGAGGCGGAATCGTGCGTCAGGTAGCAGCCGCTGCGCGTCAGCGGCATGATCTCCCGCCCGAGGTCGAGCCGACCGAACGTGTCCACCACCATGTCGTAGAAGGCCGAGCCCCCTGCCGACACGATCACCGGGCCGGGAGCGAACAGGCCTTCGGCGGCACAGGCTGCGGCGATGTCGCCGAGGAAGTCGAGGAAAGCCTGGACCTTCGAATTCACCTCCGCCGCGCCCGGTCCGTGCACCGGTCCGTCGACCAAGCCCTCGAAGCCTTCGACACCGCTGAGCGCCAGATGCGGCCCGGCAGCGCCGATGGCGCGCGCCACGGCCAGCGCGCCATCCAGCGTGCGCGCCCCGGTACGCCCGCCGGGCATGCCGCCCTCGAGCAGCAGCTTGATCGGACGACCGACGTTCCGGCTGCATGCCTCGGCCGCCAGCAGTTCGACCGCCTCGACCGAATCGGCCAGCGCCCAGAACTCGAAAGCCGGGTCGCGCTCGAGTTCGTCGAAGACGTAGCGGATCGCCTGACGGTCGATCAGCTGGTTGGCGAAGACGACGCGGCCGACGCCGTAGCGGCGGCAGACCTGAAGCTGCTGCGCCGTCGCGACCGTGATGCCCCAGGCGCCGTCGGCGAGCTGGCGCGCGAACAACTGCGGGCTCATCGTGGTCTTGCCGTGCGGCGCGATCCGCACGCCGCCGGCCCGCCGCAGGAAGTCCATCATCCAGGCGCCGTTGTGCGCCAGCGCGCTCTCCTTCAGCACCGCGACCGGCAGCGCCAGATCGCCGCGCAGCACGTTCCACCCCTTGGCACCGATGTCGCCCAAGCGGAACGGCGGCGCGCCACCGGGAATGCCTTTCAGGCGATCGTCGATCAGAAAGTCGTCGATCTCGTCCAGCCCGTGCATCGCAGCCCGCTCCTCGTCATGGTCCTCCCGGCGCGCGGAGTGTGCCATGGGACGCGCCATGCGTCGCGCGTAGTGCGAAAAGGCTAGTTGATGACCACGGTCGTCTGGGTGCATCGCAGGATGATGCCCTCGAGCGGCATGATCGGCGCCAGGATCGAATCGTAAGCATAGCGGGCGTCGACCGTCACCTGACTGCTGGGCCGGTTGTCGGGCTCCCAGGTGACATCGACCGAGACCCGCTCAGGCGTCGCCGCGCTCAAGCCCTGTTTCAGAAAGGCCGCTACCTGCTCCTCCGTAGCGGGAGGTATTGCCTCGCCCTGGACGCTGATCGCCGTACGCGAACTCGACTTCAGTGGTCGCCCGGACATCGCCGTGACGGTGGACTATGGCAGAAACTCCGTGCCACCGCCCGAGGGCTTGCAGGCGACGTTCACCTTCCTCGAGTAGCGGGTTCGACGACCATGCGCGGTCGGACATCATCATCCGCCGTCAGGCGAGATTCGCCCCATTGCGCAGCATGTCGCGAGCGATCTGCTGCTGCTGGATCTGCGACGCGCCTTCGAAGATGCGGAACAGCCTGACATCGCGATAGAGGCGGGCCACGGCGTTCTCTTCCATGTAGCCGGCGCCGCCGAAGATCTGCACCGCGCGGTCCGCGACGCGGCAGACCATCTCCGAGGCGAAATACTTCGCGCAGGCGATGTCGGCGTACGGGATCGGTGGCCCGCGATCGAAGGCGCGGGCGCAGTCGAGGACGAGCGCCTTCGCCGCCGCAGTCTCCGCCCGGCTGTCGGCCAGCATGTTCTGGATCGACTGGAACCCCGCGATCGGCTGGCCGAACTGCCGCCGTTCCGCAGCATATCCGAGCGCCTCGTCAATCAGGCGGATCGCTTGGCCGACGCAGGTGGCGGCGACGTGGGTGCGAGCGTGATTGATGCCACGCAAGGCCGCCTTCAAGCCGCTCCCTTCCTTACCGCCGAGCAGGGCATCGGCCGGGACCCGGCAGTCTTCGAAGAAGACCTCCGTCGCGTGGCTGCCCGTCTGCCCCATCATGCGGGGTACCGGTCCGACACGGATGCCGGGCGTATCGGCCGGAACGGCGAAAGCGGACACGCCCGCGGCCCCCGCTATCGAGAGGTCAGTACGCGCCATCAGCACGAAGACGTCGGCTTCAGGCGCGTTGGTGATGTAGCGCTTCGATCCGTTGACGACGTAGGTGTCGCCATCGCGTATCGCGGCCGTCTGCAGGTTGCCGGCGTCCGACCCCGCCTCGGGCTCTGTCAGCGCGAAAGCGCCGGTGATCGTTCCGGCCGCCATGCCGGGCAGCCAGCGTCGGCGCTGCTCCTCCGTGCCGAAGTCCAGGATCGCCTGGCTGCACAGGCCGATCGTGGTGGAGAAGCGGGAGCGGTAGACGGCCGACGCCTGAGTAAACGCGATCGTCAGCAGGACCTGCTGCTCCATGCCGAAGCCGAGGCCGCCATAGCTCTCGGGAATGGAGATCCCGAAAAGGCCGATCTCGCGAATCTCCTGCAGCACATCCTCGGGGATGCCGCCGAACTCCTCCAGCAGCGGCTCGTTCGGGATCAGGCGCTCTCGGGTGAAGCGGCCGATCCGCTCCAGGTAAGTCGCGAAGCCGTCACGGGCTACCGATCCATCCATTTTTGTTCCTTTTCCGACGACCGCACCGCCACTCGCACCGCATACGGCAAGCGGCCGACGCAGCGTATCGCCGCCGGAGGCGATGGTGCCACTCGATTCGCGGTCGAAACGTGGCGCGCCGACAGCCCATCCCGCAGAAAGATGGTGGCCCGACCCGCTCCGATGAAGGCGACGATCAGCGCAGAACGAACTGCACCGGCACCGTGATCTCCATCCGGTCGCGCCCGCCGGCCAGTGGCGGCGCCGGCAGCGGCTGGGCGCGGACGATCATCTCCTCGACGGCTTCGTCGAGAAGGTCATAGCCGGAACCCCGGTCGATGCTGTGCGACAGGACGCGCCCCCTGCCATCGACGACGAAGCGAAGGGTGGCGGTGCCCTCCTGCCGGCGAAGCCGTGCCCGCCGCGGATACTCCTTATGGCGTTCCAACCAGGCGCGCAGACGTGACGTGTAGTCGGTTGCGGTGCCGCCGAGGCCTACCGGGGCCGGCGTCCCGGCCTGACCGTGCTGCGAGCCGGCGGCACCGGGCGTCAGCGCCGGTGCAGCCACCGATGGAGCGGCAGCCGAAGCGACATTCTCCGACGGGGGGCCCTCGGCCGCCGCGGGCGGCACGGAGGCCCATGCGGGGGTCTGCGGGACCGGTTCGCGTCGCGGTTCGGGCTTCGGCCGCGGTGGCGGCTCGCGCTTCACCACTTCGCGCGGCGGCGGACGCTTGACCTGCGGCCGGGGCGGCGGCGTTGGCCGCGCCGTCGGGATCGGCGGTGTGGGCGGCGGTTCGGCCACCACGACGTCCGGCTCCACGGTGCTGGCGATTTCGACCGTTTCCGGCTCGGGTGCATCCTGGGGCGCTTCGGGCGGCACGATCTCGGGTGCGGCCTCGACCACGGGCGCGATGTCCGGCGGCGGCGCGTCGTCCGGCGGCGGCACTTCGGCCACCTGGATGTCGGGCGGAGGCTCCGTCGCGTCCGGAGGCGTCACCTCCGCCTGGTCGGGCGGCGGCGGCTCCGCCTGCTCCGGTGCCATCCGCTCGGCCGTCGCCGGCTCGATCTGCTCGGCCGTCTCGGCGGCCACCTGCTCGGCGCCGCCGTCGGGTCCGGAACCGGCCACGAGGCTGACGCCGACCGCCAGCATGCCGCGCGCCTCCTCCGGTGGCTTGGGATCGGGCAGCAAAAGCCACATCGCACCGGCGTGGATGATGCCGGACACCAAGACCGCACCGACCCCGAGACCGCGCGATATTCTCATTGCAGCCGTGCCGCGGTCAGCAGGGTCAGTTTCGCGATTCCGGCCGACCGCAGCGTCTCCATCACCGACACAACCTCGCCCGCGTCGGCACCGCCGTCAGCCTTCAGATGCAGTCGCAGACCGGGCGTCGCTTTCAGTTTCTCGACAATCGCGGCCGACAGGCCCGCCACATCGATCTCCTCGCCGTCGAGCGCCACCCGCCCATTCTCCGACACCAGCACCATCGCCGTCCGGTCGCCGGAATCGCTTTCGGCCGCGCTCTCCGGCGGATCGATGTCGAAGGGCTCCGGGGCAGCCAGATGACCGGTCAGCATGAAGAAGATCAGAAGCAGGAAGACGATGTTGATCAGCGGGACGATGTTCTCCTCGCCCTCCTGACGCTGCCGCTTGACCTTGAGGCCGCTCCGCATCGCCATTCCCTCAGCGCCGCATCAGGCCGAGGCCGGTGACGCCCGCGGCAGCCGCGGTGTCGAGCACCGTCACGACGCGCTGCAACGGCACGCCGGCCATCGGCTGCACCAGCACACGCAGGTCGGGACGCGCGGCGACGCGCTCGCGCAGCAGCGTATCCAATCCCTCGATGTCGATCGGCGCGCCCGCCAGATCGAGCCGGTCCTGACCGACGCGGACGAGGAGCGCCCCTTCCGACGATCCCGACCGCGTCGCCGCCGGCGGCGTATCGAGCGTAATCGCCCGCCAGTCGGTGAAGCTGGACGCCAGCATGAAGAAAACCAGCAGGATGAAGACGACATCGATCAGCGGCGTAAGGCTGATCATCCGCCGGCCTCCGCTCCGCCTACTCCGCAGGCTGGGCCTGGAGGACGCCGTACTGCCGGCCATGCTCCGCTTCTCCTACGACGATCGGGGCGGTGAACACCCGCGTGACGGCGTTCTCCATGTCGCTGCCGAGACGCTCGATCATGCGCTCGAGCCAGTGAAGCGCGACCACGGCCGGGATCGCGACGGCCAGACCGATGGCCGTGGTCAGCAATGCCTCCCAGATACCACCCGACAGGATCGAGGGATCCACCCTGCTGCCGGCGGTTTCCAGCTGCTGGAACGCCGAGATCATGCCGAGCACCGTGCCGAACAGGCCGAGCAGCGGGCTGAGGCTTGCGATCACTTCGAGGCCGCGCAGATGCGACCGCAGCCCCTCGAGATGTTCGTTGCCCACGCGCCACGCCTCCTCGCGCAGGAGTTCCGGATCGGCACGACCGCTGCCGCCGATCGCGACCTCCAGCACCCGCGCGATGGGGTTGCGCGACTTCGCCAACTCGGCGAGCGCCGCGTCGCGCCGGCCCATGCGGAAATGCCGCAGTGCCGGGTCGACGAAGCTGCGCTGACCGATGCGCACCGAGGCGAACTGCCAGAGCTTCAGGAGGACGATTGCGAGCCCCGCGACCGAGAACAGCCCCAGGACCATGCCGGCAGGGCCGCTGACCTGGGCCATGTCGAGAAGCATGGCCCAGGCGCTCTCCGGCGCCGGCGGCGCGCTTGCCAGAGCCGCAGCGGCATCCGTGAGCGGGGGCGACTGAGCGGCTCCGAGCGGAGCGTCCACGGGTGGGACTCCGGCTGCAAGGGGCGCCTGCCCGCCTTGCGCCCCAAGGGTCTGTGCCTGCTGGTCCATGAAAAGCCGATCTCTAGATGTGCCGGTGCACCGCAGCGTCGCGGCGCACCATATTGCGAGCGCGAACGAATCTCAACTCCCACGCCATCAGCGGACGAATTCCGCCTGTGCGCGGGACGAAATGGCCATGTCGGCGAGACATCCGTCACGATCGCCCGCCTCGTCGCGACAGGAGAGAACGTCGTTGAGGAGGATCCGTGCGATTCCGTCGCACGCCGTACCCTCGACATCGAAGAGCCGCACCGCCGTCTTTCCTGCCGCCAATGGCGCCGTTTCGACGGCCAGCCGACGTGCGATCACACCGTCCGCACCGAACATCACCAGATCGAGCCGAAGAGACGCGAGCGCAGCCTTCGTTTGATTGCGGACGACCAGCCACGCCCTGCACGCGTTCTTCACCGGCTCCAGCTTGTTCAGTTCGACGGAAAGCCCCGGCTCCCCGTTCTGCGCCGGTGCCTGAGCCTGCCCGGTCATCGGCATCGATACGAGCGTGACGGCCATCGCGGTCACCAATGCTGCCCAACGCATCGCCCAAACCCCCTGGCTCGTGCGCGGCCCCCGAGGGGCGCGCTTCAAGAATGACAATCGCTCTCAATTGCGAACAGCCTTAGTCGACGATGGCTGCCGCTCATGTCAATACAGCGTCTCATCGTGCGGCCGGAAGAGGGGACCGGAATTGATAACGTTACGGCGATCTCGCCATACCGGAACCGCGCCGGCGCCAGATCCGCCCAGGCCGGGCCGGCTATGCCCGGCCCGCGGCAGTCCACTCCGGTCGGACGCGATCTCCTAGACAGACAGCCCAGTGACTCACAGCCAGCCTTCACCCCCATTCGCGCTCTGGTGGCACCATCCGACGGCGGACAGGTCAGCTGCCGATCTCGCCGGTGCGGCGCTGAGCGTTCAACGACGCTACGCGTTCGACCTGGTGAAGCTGTCACCGGCCGGAACCTGGCAGACGATGGATCTCGGTGTCGTCGAGGCGTGGGCGGGTGCAGCGCGCGGCTACGGCCAGATCATCCATCATCCCCTGCAGACGACGGCCGATTGGGAAAGGCTGGCGGCGACCGCCGCTTCCGGCCCGCTGGTCGACGAGGGCCTTGCGGCAATCCCGCGGGTGCTCGCTGCCCTGGAGCCCCCGCGACCGGTACTGCAGACGATCATCTCGCCGGTTTCGATGGCGGCGCAGCTCGCCGGATGGCCGGAGCTGCGCAGACGGCTGACCGATGATCCAGATGTCGCGCACGCGCTCCTTCGGCGACTGACGGACCTCGTCAGGCAAACCATCTCCGCCGCAGAGGCCGCCGGTGCATCGGGCGTGTTCTACGCGATCCAGCAGATGCGCTGGGGCGCATTCACGGCAGCCGAGTATCGCGACCTGTATGCCGTCTATGACGGCCCCTGCATCGAGGCAGCGGCCCGAATGCCGCTCAATCTGGTGCATCTCCACGGGACCGGCATTCACCTGCCGCCCCATCCACTGCCGCAGAACTGCTGGCTGCATTGGGAGCTCGCGGCACACAATCCAGATCTGGAAGACGTATGCGCCGCTCTCGCGGCGCCGCTGGCCGTGGGCCTGTCCGGCGGCGCACTGGTGCGGCTGGCCGACACCAACCGCATCCGGGAATTCGTCGACGGTCTGCTCGCCCGGTCGAATGGCCGCCCCCTCATGCTGACGCCGGGCTGCACGCTGCCCCTCGGCCTGCCGCAGACGATCGTCGACAAGTGGCTGGCCGTCCTGGGCGACCGGATCGAACTCACCGCCGCAGCCTGCCCACGCACCTACGCGCCGGCCGGGCCACCGTGCCGCAGGACGCTCGACGGGATCATCACCGGGGCCTGGTCGGACATCGTCCGACCTCGGCCCGAGCAAGTATCACGGCAGAGGCTCACGCTGCAGCTGCGCCTGGAGCAGGATCTCCAACGTCGGCTGCCACTCGGCGTGGTCGAGCTGGCGAAGGGCCCGGCCGCCCTCGCCGCCCGTGTGGCCGCATTGCCGCGATCACCGCCCGGCGCAACCGCGTCGCGTCGATGGAAGCTGTTCATGCTGATCGAGCCGGAACGTCCGCTCTCCGATGCGGCAGGCATCGTGCGCGCGCTCCGCGACATCGCGGATGTCCGGGCACTGGTTCTCGAGCCCGGCGTGTGGTGCGCGCCGCCTACCGCGGCTCGAAGGGGCTTTGCGGCGCACATCCTGCGGCAGCTGCCGCGTGGCGAGCCCGATCTCGCGCTGCTGGGATGGGGCAGATACGGGAATGTCCCGACGTGGTTGGCGGACGCCGTTCCGGGAAGCATCGCCGTCGCCGCCGAACTGCGGGTGGAGCCGCCGGTGGCGTCATCGCCCGAATCGTCGCCGATTGACGAGGCCCAGGACGCCGGACTGGCAGAACTCCGAGCCCCGCGTCCGCCATGGACCTTCCCCGGATACCACCGGCAAATGGCCACCCGCGCGGATTTGTGGGACCCGAACTGGCTCGCAGGATTTGCGGCGGCGCTGCGCAAGGCATTAGAGGCTGGCTGCCAGAACCCGTAGCACGGGACTGCATTGCGACGCGGCGGTCGGCCGCTACTATCGGACCCTGTCAGGCCACGGGAGGGGACTATGGCGAGCGGCGAGCGGATCTTCGCGACGGAGTTCAAGGCCGCCCCCTACTGGTGGGAGGCCGCCGCGCCGACCGACGAGGGATCGGCCCCCCTGCCCGCCGAGACCGAGGTGGCCGTCATCGGCAGCGGCTATGGCGGCCTGTCGTCGGCGCTCGAACTGGCACGGCACGGTGTCGACGTCACGGTGCTGGAAGCCGGACTCTTCGGTCAGGGTGCCAGCACCCGCAACGGCGGCCATGTCAGCGGCGGCGTCAATCTCGGGAAAGGTGCTGGCAACACACAGGGCGGCGTGACAGCGGACGACATCTTCGCCGAGTCGGTCGATTCCCTGGCGCATATCGCCGGGATCATCGAGCGCGAGAACATCGACTGCCATTGGCGCGAGACGGGGCGCTTCGTCGGCGCGGCCACGCGGCGGCACTACGACACGTTCCGCGCCAAGGCGGACCTGTACAACCGGCACGGCCTGCAGGCGGCGCTGATCCCCCGCGAGCGACAGCGCGAGGTGATCGGCTCGGACCGCTTCTTCGGCGGAATCGCGATCGACCGGGCGGCACAACTGCATCCGGCACTCTACCATCGCGGCCTGCTCGACACGGCGCGACGCCACGGGGCGCGTCTGTGCGCCAACACCAATGTCGAGGCGATCGAGCGCCGGGGCGACTCCTTCCTCGTGAACACCTCGGCCGGCCCGCTCCGGGCGCGGCACGTGGTGGCGACGACGAACGGCTACACCGGCAAGGCGACGCCGTGGCTGCAGCGTCGGGTGGTACCGATCAACAGCTACATCATCGTCACGGAGGAACTGCCGGAAGACGTGGCGCACGCACTGAGCCCGCAGGGCCGTACGCTGTCCGACAGCAAGCGTCTGCTCAACTATTTCCGCCTCACGCCCGACCGGCGACGATTGCTGTTCGGCGGCCGCGGAAGCTTCTCGGGCGCCCCCGCGGAAGAGGTGGCGCAGATGCTCTACGGCATGATGCTGGACGTCTTTCCGCACCTGGACGGGGTCAGGATCACCCACGGCTGGACTGGGAACATCGCCTTCACTTTCGACGGCATGCCGCACTTCGGCACGCACGAGGGCGTGCATTACGCGATGGGCTGCAACGGCAGCGGCGTCGCCACCATGACATGGCTCGGCCACCAGACCGCGCTGAAAATCGTCGGTGGCAACCGGCCGAGCGCATTCGACGGACAACCCTTCCCTACCCGTCCGCTCTACACTGGCCGGCCCTGGTTCCTGCCCTATGTCGGGCGCTGGTACCAATTGCTCGACAAGATCGACCGCATGCGGACGTGACGCACGCGCCTAGGAATGGAACGCTGCGCTATCGTCCGGTGCCTGCTCCCGCTCGCTCATGCCGTAGTCTCGGATGACGGCGGCGACACGCAGCCGGTAGTCGCGGAAGACGCCTGCGCGCCCCTTCGCCTGCGTCGCTCGGTGGTCGGACCGATTGCGCCAGGCTCGCACCGCTTCCTCGTCGCGCCAGAACGATAGCGAGAGCAGTTTTCCGGGCTCGGTCAGGCTTTCGAATCGCTCCACCGAAATGAAGCCGTCCATCCGCTCCAGATCGGCCCGCAACGCTGCCGCGAGAGAGAGATAGGCTTCCCTCCGCCCCTCTGCCGGCCAGACTTCGAAGATGACTGCGATCATCGTCCGGCAGCCTCCGAAGGCAGCCTGCGGGCGGAATACGACAGGCGCGTGTTCATGGCTGCAACTCCATCATGGGGCGCCGCCAGACATACCGCGAGGCTTCGCCGCAATGCTTCGACCGACGTCGAAACATCGCGGCGAATTCGCTCACCGCGTTATGCCGCCATCTTGAAGCCGGTACCGTCCAGTGCGGCGAACAGGGCGGCTGTGTCGGCTTCCGACAAGGGCACGTTCGGCGGCCGCACGCCATTCCAGGCGGCATCGCCCGTGGCACGCGCCATGATGCGCTTGAGCGCCGGGATGAGCGTCTTGGACTGGATCGCCAGCCGCTGGCCCGTCAGCGCCTCCTGCCGTGCATCGACGTCCGCGGCCTGCGCGTTGCGATAGACGTCGACACAACCCGCGATCGTCACGTTTGCCGTCGCGGAGATGCATCCGGCACCGCCTGCTCGCAGCACCGGAAGCAGGAACTGCTCCGAGCCGGCGAAGACGCCGAAGCCAGGGAAGCGGCGGCACATCTCCAGCATGTTGTCGAGATTGCCGGAACTGTCCTTGATGCCGGCGATGGTGTCCGGATAGGCCTTCAGCAGGCGCTCGATCAGGTCGTGGCTGATCGGCACGTTCGACATCTGGGGAAAGTGATAGAAATAGACCTTCAGGCGGCTGTCGCCGACGCGCTGGATGACCTGGTCGTAGGCCGCGTAGAGGCCGTCGTCGCTGACGTTCTTGTAATAGAAGGGCGGCAGCATCACCACGCCGGCGGAACCGACCTCCAGCGCCTTGCGCGTGAGGGCGACGGTGTCGGGGATGGCGCAGTTGCCGGTGCCCGGCAACAGCGTGTTGCCCGGAATCCCACCATCAGCCAGCGCATCCAGCAGCGCCAGACGTTCGGAGACGCTGAACGAGTTCGCCTCACCGGTCGTGCCGAGGACCGCGAGCCCGTCGGCGCCCTGGTCGAGCAGCCAGCGGCAGTGGGCGACGAAGGCGGCTGTATCGGGTGCGAGGTCCGGCTTGACCGGCGTCAGCGCGGCGACATAGACGCCACGCGGCTTGCTGTCGGACATGAGGTCGTCTCCTTGGATGGGCCGGCGGGCAATCAAACGCTTCTTATGGCCGAAAATCGTGCTTAGCAACCGGTTCGCCGGCCTACCGGATGCTGGCGACGGGGCCGCGCCTCGCCGACCCGGTGGGTAGCGGCCGGGGAACGGATCCGTTGCGGCCGCGTACACTTGAACGATCCCACTCACGACCCGCGAGGGAATCGACATGACGCGAGCAGGACTTGCGCTGATCTGCCTGCTTACCCTCTGCGCCTGCCAGGGTTCCGGCGATGGCTTCTACGTCGGCGGCGCGGCAGGTGTCGACAAGGCGGAACGCGCTCGGTGAGGGTTGGGCGCGTGCCCGCCGCCTGCACGAGGCAGGCGGCGGAGCACTCGCGCTACCGGTGATGGTTGCGGCAACCCGGTCGCGCGCGCAGCCAGTCTTGCAGGTCACCCCGACAAGGGAAAGCGCCTGTGCACCCTTAAGCCGAAAGAACCGGGACTGGTCTCGTTGGACTGGTTACCTGCCGTCGACACGCAGCCGGTCCTGAAGGGACGGCTTCAGCGGTTGGTCAGTCGATGAGCGTCGCGTTCATCGTGATCTCGGCGTTCAGGACTTTGGAGACGGGGCACCCTGCCTTGGCTTTGCCTGCCGCATCCTGGAAGGCCGCATCCGTCGCGCCGGGAGACCTGACGCGCACGTCGAGGTGCGAGCGCGTGATGGCGAAGCCGCCGTCCTTCTGCTCCAGCGTAACCGTCGCCTGGGTTTCGATCTGCTCGGGAACCATCCCGGAATCCGCCAGGATCTTGGACAGCGCCATCGAAAAGCAGCCGGCATGCGCCGCGGCGATGAGTTCCTCGGGATTCGTGCCGGCTTCGCCTTCGAACCGCGTCTTGAACGAGTAGGCGAGATCCGCCAGCGCACCGCTGCCACTGGAAAACCGCCCGCCCCCGTCTTTCAGGCCGCCGCGCCAGACAGCCGATGCCTTGCTCTTCATGCCGGTTCCTCCACGCAGAGAGGTACCGCGACGCGCGGCACCTTTGCGGCAGAACGTCGCGCTTGTCATTGCGTTCCGTTAAGCAACCATTCAATGGTCCGCACCCATGGTCGACACTCCGTTCATCAGTGGCCACAGCGCCCTATGCTCTGCCTGAACGAGCCGCTCCTAGCCGCACAGATCACCGATCCACGGCTCCGTTCCCTCTATCTTCATTGGAACGACATACGCGGTGCGCGCGACATGCCGGCGCGGCAAGCGATCGATCCCGTGCGGATACCGACAGTCCTGTCGATCATCTTCCTCTGCGACTACGACGCGGACACCGAGAGACTCCGCTATCGTCTCGCCGGCGAAGAAATTCGCGGCGCCTACGCCCGCGAGATTACGGGCCGGTATCAAGACGAACTCTTCGAAGGTGCCGAACGCGAACGGCACATCCTCCGCACGCGTCGCGTCATGAGGGGGCCCGCCATCCTCCACGCGAGCGGCGAGGTCTACGGCTTCGCGGGGCGACGGGGCATGGGGGAGCGGATCGGCCTGCCGTTGTCGACGGACGGAAAGACTGCCGACGCCGTGATCGGAGCGACCGCATACCGTTGGACCGACGTCGCTCCGCCCGCGGTCATGCCGGAGCAGCGCATGTGCTTCTCGTACTGGAGGCTCGACGGAACCGCGCTACTGGACCCGTCGTGATCTTCTACGATCACCGAGGCGGTCTCAGCGTGGATGATGTCGCGTGCGCCCGGGTCGGATCCGCTTCGCGCATCATGTCACGGGCGAGCTCTTCGTACGTACCTACGAATGCGCTTGAATCGAAGAGCGACGAACGCCCCCGCTCCATGACCAATCGGCCTTCGACGATGACGGCTTCGATCTGATCGCGGTTGTAGAAACGCACGAGCTCCCACTCGAAATCCCAGGACGGCACCACTTCCGGAACGTTCATGCGCAGCACGAGCAGGTCCGCGGCGAGGCCGGGCCGGATTTCGCCGGTCACCTTGCCCAGGCCGGCAGCATCCGCGCTGCCACGGGTGCCGGCATCGACCCAGGACCAGCCCTCGCCGCACGAGAAATCGAGCACCGGCAGGCCGAAGGCAAGACGCTGGCAGTTCTCGGCGGCGTCAAGATTGCGGAAGGCGTCCATGCGGGTGTTGTCGGTGCCGAGGCCGACACGGGCGCCCTGCTGCAGATACTGCAATGCGGGCGCCACTGCGTTCCCTTTCCACTGACTGGCCACCGGATTGTAGCTGATGGCGGCTCCATTTTCGGCGACGAGCGCCACCTCGCGGGCGGAGACCAGCGCCGCATGATGAAGCAATGTACATTCGTTGAGGATGCCGAGTTCGCTCCACAGTTCGATCGGTCTCTTCCCGAATCGGGTAATGCAGTCGTGCACATCCGGGAAGTGCTCGTTCGAATGCATCTGCAACAGAATGCCCTCGTCACGGCAGTATCGACCGACCCGGCTAAGGTCCTCCAGCGACAGCCCTGAAAGATCGTCACCGTAGAAGCCGAAGCACAGTGAGGGGTAGATCATTGCCACCGCCTCGCACTGGCGCCGGTGTTCTTCGATCCAGCCGATCACGGCATCGGCACCGGGCGAGGTCGTGGATGCGGCGACACCGGATACGAGGCGTATGCCGGTGTCACGCGCCGCGTGATGCACCGCCTCGTTGCAGGCCGGATCGTTGCGATTGAAGTTCACCAGCGTGGTGAAGCCGCCGCGCAGCGCCTCCAGGAATATCCATTTGGCGGAGACATAGCTGCGCTCGGGCGTAAGGGCGTTCTCCAGCGGGATCCACAGTCGCCGCCAGATCTGCATCGGCTCGCCGCAGATCAGGGCCTTTCCGAAGGTCTGCCCCGCATGGGCATGCGCGTCGACGAAACCGGGGATGACGGCCATGTCGGGCAGGTCGATCACCGGCATGGCCCGAACCGACGGTTCCGCCCCGTCCAGTTCCGCGCGCGGCACTACCGCGGACACCTTCCCCTCGCGTACGACGATCACCGCGTCGTTCTGCGGCCCCTCCGGCGTGAGCACGAGCCGGGGCGCGAGGACATACTCGCGGGCGGAGATGTCGATCATCTTTTTCCCTTTAGGGCTTGCCGCTTCACGGGCCGCTGCACCAGCCATGACAGTGCGGAGTAGACGCCGGTCTGCGAACGGGGGCTGCGCGCATTTTCGCGGTTTCCCGAAGACCCCGGATGTCAATTAATTGCCGCGTCCAGGCGCAACCTGGGCCTCGCGCGGACGGCATGCTTCTTGCTGATCTGATGTCGAGTTCATCGAGGGCGGACGGAACCGTTGGACAGCGCGATCGCCTTCACGCCGGAGCCGGATGTTCGCGCCGAGCGGGCCTCGGGGCTGCTTCTGACGGAGAGCCGGAGCTTGGCCCTGCGCCAGCCTGACCTGCTGTCGGTGCTCTCCCCGTCGCAGCGCGAGGCGATCATCAGCCGTTCGCGCCGCCGCCACTATCCTGTCGGCACCCCGATCTTCGCCCAGGGCGAAAATCACGATGGCATATTCCTCATCGAGAGCGGCCGCGTCCAAGTCTATTACACCTCGCCGTCAGGCCGGGAGATCACCCTTGCCTATTGGAACGCGGGCAATTTCGTCGGTGGACCCGACATTTTCGGCGGTGGCGCGCATATGTGGTCGGGAACGGCGGTGATGCCGACCGGCGTCCTCGTGCTGCACGGCCCGACGCTGAAGCAGTTCGCCGTCGACATACCCGCCCTCGCGCTGAGCATCATCGAGGCGCTGTCCTTCAAGGGACGTTGCTATTCGACCCTTGCCCAGATTCTCGGCACCCGGTCCATCAGCGAGCGCATGCTGCAACTCGTGTTGCAGCTCACGGAGCTCTACGGCGTCGGAACCGCGGAGGGCACCCGCATCGACTATCCGCTATCGCACTCGGAGCTGGCGCAGATGGTAGGGGCGACCCGCCAATGGGTGACGACGACGCTCAACCGGCTCAAGGCGGCCGGCGTGCTCGTCCATGCCGCCGGCATCATCACCGTGCTCGATGCCGCGAAATTGAGGCGTGCGGTCTTCCGTGAATGACAAGACGGCGTACCCAGCCGGAGCCAAGCCATGATTCGGATCGCCCTCGCAGGTGACGTCGTTCCGATGCGCACGGGCGCTGCGACCGACCCCGACGCAACCGCCGCCATCGGCATCCTGAAATCCGCCGATCTGGCGATCGGCAATCTCGACATGGCCCTGACCAAGCATACCGCTCCGCTCGACAAGCATGTCGTGCGGCGCGCCGATCCCGCGGTCGCGGCGGACGTCGCGCAGATGGGTTTTCACGTTCTGTCGGTCGCCAACAACCACGCGGTCGATTTCGGTTGGCCGGGCCTCGACGAGACGATGCACGCGGTGTGCGCCGCCGGCATGGAGCCGGTGGGAGCCGGTGACGATGAGGAAACGGCTTGGCGCGGGTCGGTGCGAGACGTGGGAGGGCAGCGGATCGGCCTCCTCGCCTTCTCATGCCTGAACCCGCCGGGCGGCGCGGCGCGGGCATTCCGGCCGGGCATCGCACATCTGCCTGTCGCCGTGCATTACGCGATCGACCAGCTACACGCCATGGAGGAGCCTGGTGATCCGGCAGCCCTGCACATCGCGACGACGATCGGCCAGGCCGAAATGGCCGCACTGTGCGCCCGCGTGCGTCGGATCGCGAGCGCGTGCGACTTTCTCATCGCCAGCGTGCATTGGGGCTACGGCTCGGGCGGCGTGCTGGCCGATTACCAGCGTCCATTGGCCCACGCCTTGATCGAGAGCGGCGCCGGTATGATCCACGGCCATCACCCGCATGGCGTACACGGTTTTGAGATCCACCGTGGCGCGCCGATCTTCTACAGCATGGGGACCTTCCTGGCCCAGCAACTGCTCGAAGACGCCGGACCGCGGGCGCGCGCGATCCGTGCGGGGATGTCGCGGGCCGGTCTTCTTGCGGTGGTCGATATCGCTGACCGGCGCGTCCGCGCGGGCACGATCCACCACACCACGCTCGGCGCAAGCCATACGCCGCTGCTGACCGGGCAGGAACCGCTCATCCTGGATGCCCCCGGGGAACCGACCGAGGACTGACCGTGCCCGTCGCGTGCATGCGGGGCGCGCCGATCGGTCCCTGGAGTGACCGCTCAGCCCCAGTAACGGCCGGACGCGCCGATGGCGACGGTGACGAGGCCGAGGACGAGGTTGATGCCGACGATCATGCGGATCTGATCGATCTGCGCGGCGGCGGTCTTGAGATCGGATGCGGCGAGCGCCTTGCGCAGGCGGCCGAAGGGCGCGAACCAGAGGTGCAGGAACAGCGCGATCATCAGCAGGCCGACCGCCTGCATGATGTGGATGTGCGCGCCGGCCCCGCCGAAACCGCCGAGTTCGCCGAAGACGATCCAGTAGCCCGTGACGAGCAGCACGGCGATCGACGCCCAGACCCAGAGGAAGAAGCGGTCGAAGGTGCGGCGCCACAGCGCCAGCCGCTCGGCCGGCGCCAACGGCCCGACCGCCGGACGCATCGCCATGTAGGCGAAGAACATCCCGCCGACCCAGACAACGGCGGCGAGAGCGTGCAGCGCGGTGGCGATTGAGATCATGGACGGGCCTCGCATTCTCGGCTGGGATGTCGTGTCAGCGGAAGGATTTAGCACGATAGGGCCGGGAGATCGCCCTCAGGCGAACAGGCCATGCAGGTACCAGACGGGTATCGCAGCGGCCTCTGGTCGGTACAGGCCCCGGCGGAAGACCCAGAAGCGGCGTCCCCCCTCCACCTCAAGGCGATAATAGTCGCGCACCGCTTCTGCCTCCGTGACGGAATCGTCGCACCACCATTCGGCCGCGATCCGCTCCGGCCCGTCGGCATGGCGCACCCGGTGCGGGAGGCGGCGCCAATAGAACATCGCCGGCGGCGAATCGGGCAGCAGGGACATCGCCTCGATCGGCTCGGGCCGCGGCAGCAGACGCAGCGGCCGTGCGGGCAGCCTCCGGAAACGCGGCCATTCGGCCAAGCGCGCCGCTGGCCGCTCCACCGGAGGCGCGGCCACACGTGCCAGCGGCGGAAGGTTGGCGACGGCCCGCTCCGGCACGTGGCTCTCGCGCAGGACGGGACGCACCACGGACTGCGGTCCGAGCCGGTGCGTCAGTCGGTCGACCAGTTCCGCCATGGCTTCCGCGCCGGAATCCGTGGTTTCCGCAGTGAGACCGAGTTGACGCGCCGAGAGTGGCTCGACCCTGGAGGCGGACAGGACAGCCGCCTCGGCGCCGTGGCCGGGCACCGAGCCGAGATCCAGCCCTGCCAGCGGCTCGCGCAGCAGGCCGAGCAGGTGGCCGGGATCGCGCGACGGCCGTCCGGTGCCGAGCGTGGCGCGCACAACGCCGCCGTCCGCCCGGTAGAAGGCGAGCGTCAGGTCGCGCACACCGAGTCGCTCGCGCTCAAGCCGCTCGCACAGCGCCCGAACGAGGCGCCGGGCCACTGCCGCCGCGTCCTCGGGTCGGACCAGGGGTTCCGGAAAAGCCATGCGCAGGCGCCAGGGCGGCACCGGCAAGCGGGGCGATACCGGCTCGAAGGCAATGCCCAGGGCGAGGTCGAGCCGCCGTCCGACGTCCGCGCCGAACCGCCGGGCCAGCGGCGCGCGCGGCAGCGGCAGAAGGTCGCCGATCCGCCGCAGCCCGATCTGCGTCAACGCTTCGACCACAGGCTGCATGAGACGCAGAGCGGAAACCGGCAGCGGCTCCAGCGCCGTCCGCGCCGTTCCCGGTGCCACCACCGTCGCCTCCCCGTGCGCCATTCCCGCGCCGTAGCGCGCCACCGCCCAGGCCGCGCCCGGCGTGTCGGCGAGAGCGGCGCGCACGGTAAGGCCGAATTCCGCGATACGACCGGTAAGATCGCGACAAAGCCCGGCCTCTCCGCCGAACAGATGATCGCAGCCGCTGGTGTCGATCAGCAGGCCGTCGGCACCATCGAGCGCGACGATGGGACTGTAGCGCCCGCACCAGTCGGCGAGACGCTCCAGGTCGCGTGCGGTCCCCGCCGGATCGGCATCGACCGCCCGCAGTTCGGGCAGCAGGGCGCGCGCATCGCCGAGCGGCATGCCGGGCACCACGCCGCCGGCCGCTGCCACCGTGTCCGCCGCGGAGATCACGGGACGGCCGTTGACCGGCATCGTCAGCACGATCGGACGGACGTCGTCCTTTCCGGCGCCCTGCCGCAGCCGGTCGATCTCCAGCAGAGGCAGCCAGACGGACAGGATGCGGCGGGAGGGGCGTTTCTTGAGTGGCATGGCCGGATCAGACGGTTCAATGTTCCCTTTATGTTCTAATTCACGCCGGCTTCTCGAACAAGGTCCGCGGCTGCAACGACCCACGTACCGACCGTCCTGCCACAACCCGAATCACATCCCGGGCCTGCTTCTAAGGCTGCGGCGCCAGCAGGGCCGCGTGCGCGGCGTCCCAGACACCGGGGTTGCGCGCCACGAGCAGCCCCTGCCCGTCGACCGCCGGACGATAGGGCGATCCGTCCCAGCGGGTGACGCGGCCGCCGGCCTCGGCGACGATCAGGGCGCCCGGCGCATGGTCCCAGGGCAGCGAGCGCCAGAACAGGGCGAAGTGCCGGTCGCCGGTCAGGATGGAGGGATATTCGGCGCCGGCGCAGTAGAAGGCCGGCGTGACGGCGCCCAGCCCGCAGAGGCGCCGGTCGATCGCGCCGCCGACATCGGGCGGCATGTAGCGGGTGAGCACCGAGCCGCGCAGCGCGTCCGGTGCCGGAACGGCGCGGTCGGCGACGAGGCGCCGGCCGTCGATGGCGGTCCCCGCCCCCTTCTCGGCCACGCAGAGCCGGCCGGAGATCGGCTCGAGGATCCAGGCGGCCACCGTCTCGCCCGCCTGCAGCAGTGCCACCATGACGGCGAAGGGCTCCCGCCCGGCGGCGAAGTTGGCGGTGCCGTCGACCGGGTCGACGACCCAGACCGTGCCGTCGCCGACGGTCTTCAGCAGCGCCGGCTCGGCCGCGCAGGCCTCCTCGCCGACGACGCGGCTGCCCGCGCGCAGGCCGGGCAGCCGCGCGGTCAGCAGCCGCTCGGACTCGCGGTCGGCGACGGTGACGAGGTCGCCGGGCGCCTTCTCCTCGATATCGCCCTGCGCCAGCGTGCGGAAGCGCGGCAGGATCGCCTCGTCCGCCACCTCGCGCAGGATCGCGGCGACGTCTTCGATCAGGTGGGTTCCGGTCATGTCGGGCTCTCCCCGCGGCTCGCCGCGATGCGCCAGAGGGCGTCGATGTCGAGGTGGCGTTCCAGGTGGTCGGCGAGCGCGTCGAGCGCCGCCTCCACGGCGTGGTCGAAGGCAAGCCCGGTCTCGGCCCGCGGGCGCAGGCCGGCCAGGAAGGCGTGGCGGAAAGGATCGCTGCGGAACAGGCCGTGCAGATAGCAGCCGGCGACGCGGCCGTCGGCCGACACCGCGCCGTCGGCACGGCCGCCGAGGTCGAGGAACGGCGCGGCCGCCGCCGGCCCCTCGGTCAGGCCGATATGCATTTCATAGCCGTGGACGGCCGTGCCGGTGGCGCGGTGCCGGCCGGCCGCCTCGGTCAGGCGCTTGTCAGGGCGCATCACCGTCTCGACGTCCAGCAGGCCGAGACCGTCGACGCTGCCGGGCGGCCCTTCGATGCCGTCGGGATCGTGCAGGCGCCGGCCGAGCATCTGGTAGCCGCCGCAGATGCCGAGGATGCGACCGCCGCGGCGCAGATGGGCGGCGAGGTCGACGTCCCAGCCCTGCGCACGCAGGAAGGCGAGGTCGCCGGCGGTCGATTTCGTGCCGGGGATGACGACGAGGTCGACGTCGCCGGGCAGCGCATGGCCCGGCCGGATCATCGTCAGTGCCACGTCCGGCTCCAGGCGCAGCGGGTCGAAGTCGTCGTGGTTGGCGATGCGCGACAGCTGCAGCACGGCGATGCGGATCGGTGCCGCATCGGCCTCGGCCGAGCGGTCGAGCGCCACCGCGTCCTCGGCCGGCAGCTTCGCCGCGTCGGGCAGGAAGGGCACGACGCCGAGCGACGGCCAGCCGGTGCGGTCGGTGACGATCCGCAGGCCGTCGTCGAACAGCGACGGGTCCCCACGGAACTTGTTGATGACGTAGCCGCGGATCCGGTCGCGCTCCGCCTGCGGCAGGACCGCATGCGTGCCGACCAGGGCGGCGATGACGCCGCCGCGGTCGATGTCGGCGACCAGGACGACCGGCAGGTCGGCCGCCTCGGCGAAGCCCATGTTGGCGATGTCACCGGCGCGCAGGTTCACCTCGGCCGGGCTGCCGGCCCCCTCGATCAGCACGAGGTCGGCCTCGGCGGCGATGCGCGCATAGCTGTCGAGCACCGCGCCGAGCAGCGTGGGCTTGCGGCCGATATAGTCGCGCGCGCGCCAGGTGCCGACGCGGCGGCCCTGGACGATCACCTGGGCGCCCGTGTCCGTCTCCGGCTTCAGCAGGACCGGGTTCATGTGGACCGTTGGCCGCACCCCGCAGGCGCGCGCCTGGAGCGCCTGGGCGCGGCCGATCTCGCCGCCGTCGTCGGTCACCGCGGCGTTGTTCGACATGTTCTGCGGCTTGAACGGCCGCACGCGCTGCCCGCGCCGCGCGAAGACGCGGCACAGGCCGGCGGTGGTCAGGGACTTGCCGACATCCGAGCCTGTGCCCTGGAGCATCAGGGCGGGTGTACGGGACATCGCCGGCGTCAGCCCCGCTTCGGCGCGGCCTCGGTGAAGATCCGCAGCGATTCCTCCAGGCTGCGGCTGCGGTCGGCGGTCTCGCGCTTCTCGGCGGCGAGCGGCGTCGATGCCAGCAGCGCGTAGACGTCGCGCGCGCCCTCGTGGAAGTGCGGCGAGGCGCCGGCGGCGGCGAACGTCGCGGAGATCTCCTCCATCTCGCCCGTCCAGCGCGCCGCGTCGGTGGCGAGCCAGCCGACGGTGGCGCGGATGCGGTCATGGATCCCCTTCTGGCTGTAGTCGAGTTCCTCCAGCAGGTCGGCCGAGACGCCCATCCGCTCGGCCGCCATCAGCGTCGCCGTATAGAGCGCCAGGGCGCCCTTGTTGGCGGCCGAGTAGACCATCTTCATTGCCGACGCCCGGCCGATCTCCGGCCCCATCTGGCGGATCCAGATGCCGTTGCCGTCGAGTTCGGCCAGCGTCTCGGCGTGCGGGCCGGACACGTAGAGGCGCGTCGGCTGCGCCTTGACCTGGGACGAGCCGCTGCCGCCGCGGCCCGGCGGCGGACCGACGATGCCGCAGTCGCTGAACGCGGCGCCCGCCGCCTCGACGACCCCCTGGATCTCGCGCACGGTCATCGGCGACACGGCGTTGCAGTCGACGAAATGCGGCGTCCGCCCCGCCTGGCCCATCGCCGTAGCGGCGTCCCGCGCGAAACCAAGCGCCGAGGCGGGCGGCATGATCGACAGGACGAGGTCAGCCGCTTCCATCACGCCCGCGAGGTCGCCGGCATCCTCCAGCCCGGCCCCTTCGGCGAAGGCGCGGCTGCGCGCCGACCGGCCGGCGAGGCTGGTCACGACCCTGTGCCCGCCGGCGCGCAACGAGCGCCCGACCGCATGTCCCATGTCGCCCGGACTGACCACGGCGATCGTCGAATACTGCATGGAGGCCTCCGTCCTGTGTTGCCGCAATGCTCGCACGACCGTCCGCGCGATGACAGGCGGCGCGGCGCAGCCACGCACGCTTGAACAAGCATGAGTGTTCGGCTCATATCCGGCCCATGCGACTGCGGATAGACACGCAGCCGACTGTCAAGCATGGAGTTCCCAGAGTGGATCGTCGTTCGTTCATCAAGTCGGCCGGTATTTCGGCGGGTGCGGCCGTGGCCGCGGTGCCCCTCGCCGCGCCGGCCATCGCCCAGAGCACGCCCAGCATCAAGTGGCGCCTGACGTCCAGCTTCCCCAAGTCGCTCGACACCATCTACGGCGGCGCCGAAGTGATGGCGAAGTCGGTGCGCGAGATGACCGACGGCAAGTTCGACATCCAGGTCTTCGCCGGCGGCGAGATCGTGCCGGGCCTGCAGGCGCTGGACGCGGTGCAGAACGACACCGTCGAGGCCGCCCATACGGTCTGCTACTACTATGTCGGCAAGGATCCGACCTTCGCGATCCCGTCTTCCATTCCCTTCGGCCTGAACGCGCGCCAGCAGAACGCCTGGCTGTATCATGGCGGCGGCAACGAGCTCGTCGACGCGTTCCTGTCGAAGTACAACGCCGTCGGCCGGCCGGGCGGCAACACCGGCACGCAGATGGGCGGCTGGTTCCGCAAGGAGATCAACTCCCTCGCCGACCTGAACGGCCTGAAGATGCGCATCGCCGGCCTCGCCGGACGCGTTGTCGAGAAGCTGGGCGTGGTGCCGCAGCAGCTCGCCGGCGGCGACATTTATCCGGCCCTGGAGCGCGGCACGATCGACGCGACCGAATGGGTCGGCCCGTACGACGACGAGAAGCTCGGCTTCTACCAGGTGGCCAAGTTCTACTACTACCCGGCCTTCTGGGAGGGCGGACCGAGCGTCCACTTCCTGTTCAACAAGGCGAAGTACGAGGGCCTGCCGGCGGCCTATCGCACGGCGCTCGACACCGCCTGCCAGGCGGCGAACATGGACATGATCGCGCGCTACGACGTGAAGAACATGCAGGCGATCCGCCGCCTCGCCGGCAAGGGCGTGCAGCTGCGCCCGCTGCCGCGCGACGTGCTGGACGCGTCCTACGACGTCGCCTTCAAGCTCTATGCGGAACTGTCCAGCAGCAACCCCGCCTGGAAGACCATGTACGAGCCCTGGAAGCAGTTCCGCACCGAGACCTACCAGTGGTTCCGGGTGGCCGAGTACAATTACGACAGCTACGTCTACGCCCAGCAGGCCGCCGGCAAGTAACTTCGCCAAAGGCACGACGAAAGAAGCCCCGCTTCCGGAAGGAGGCGGGGCTTTTTGCTGTGCGGTCGGAGAAGCGCTACTTCGCCGGGCCGAAATCGGGGGGCGGAAGCGGCGTGCCGGCCGGTGCTGCCGGTGCCGCGGGCGCGCCGGGCGTGGCGAAGGGATTGGCCGCGCCGCCGCCGTAGGGATTGGCGCCATAGGGATTGGACCCGTAAGGGTTGCCGCCATAGGGGTTGGCCGTGTCGGGCGTCGGAATGTTCAGCTCGATCTTCGCGGGATCGACGACCCGCTCCTCCTTCAGCCAGTAGGTCACCGATTCCGGCCAGAAGATGACGATCGCCACCAGGCAGAGCTGCAGGCAGAGGAAGGGGATCGAGCCGAGATAGATGTCGGACGTCTTCACCGCTGCCGGGGCGACGCCGCGCAGGTAGAACAGCGCGAAGCCGAACGGCGGGTGCATGAACGACGTCTGCAGGTTGATGCAGAGCAGCACGCCGAACCAGACGAGATCGATGCCGAGCGCCTGGGCGACGGGAGCCAGCAGCGGCACGATGATGAAGGCGATCTCGAAGAAGTCGAGGAAGAAGGCCAGGAAGAAGACGAAGATGTTGACGAAGATCAGGAAGCCGATCGCACCGCCCGGCAGGCCGGTCAGCAGATGCTCGATCCAGCGCGCGCCGTCCATGCCCTGGAAGATCAGGCTGAACACGGTGGCACCGATCAGGATGAACACGACCATGGCGGTGATGCGCATGGTCGACGCCATCGCCTGACGCACCAGCGACCGGGAGAGCCGCCCGTGCGCGATCGCCAGCAGCATGGCGCCGACGGCGCCCATGGCGCCCGCCTCGGTCGGCGTCGCGAGGCCGAGGAAGATGGTGCCGAGCACCAGGAAGATCAGCACCAGCGACGGCAGCATGCCCTTCGCGACACGCAGCAGCAGGCGCAGGCTGCGGTCGGTGCGCGCCTCCGGCGGCAGCGGCGGCATCAGGTGCGGCTTCACCAGCGACACGACGAAGATGAAGATCAGGAAGATCGCGATCTGCATCAGCGACGGGCCGATGGCGCCCAGATACATGTCGCCAACCGAGCGGCCGAGCTGGTCGGCCAGGATGATCAGCACCAGCGAGGGCGGGATCAGCTGCGCCGTCGTGCCGGCGGCGGCGATCACGCCGGTCGCGAGGCGCATATTGTAGCCGTAGCGCATCATCACCGGCAGCGACACCATGGCCATCGCGATGACCGAGGCGGCCACCGTGCCGGTGATCGCCGCCATGACGGCGCCGACCAGGACGACCGCGTAGGCGATGCCGCCGGGCAGCGGCCCGAACAGCTGTCCCGCCCCCTCCAGCATGTCCTCGGCGAGGCCGCTGCGTTCCAGGATGGCGCCCATGAAGGTGAAGAAGGGGATCGCCAGCAGGAGTTCGTTCGACAGGATGCCGAAGAAGCGCAGCGGCAGCGCCTGCAGGAACACCGGGTCGAAATGGCCGGTCAGGATGCCGATCAGCCCGAAGCCGAGGCCGGCGGCCATCAGCGAGAATGCCACCGGAAAGCCCAGGACGAGGAATACGATCATGCCCATGAACATGAGCGGGGGCATCGGACCGTAAGCGAACATCGTGGAAGCGTCTCACCCTGAGGGGATCCCGGCGGCGCGCCGGACGGATCGGAGGGAGCGTCGGCCCGCGGCAGCGGGCCGCGGCTACTGCACCGGCTTCTCGTAGGAGGTATCGAGGTCGAGCCTGCCCTGGAGTGCCGCGAACCGCTTCACCAGTTCCGACAGGCCCTGGAGCAGCAGCAGGGTGAACCCCAGCGGCAGCAGCGACTTCACCGGCCACAGGATCAGGCCGCCGGCGTTCATCGACATCTCACCCTGGTTCCACGACTGCAGGAAGAAGGGCCAGGCGAGGTAGAGCATGAACAGGATGGCCGGCATGAAGAAGAAGAGCAGGCCGAAGATGTCGATCAGGAGCCGGCTGCGATGGCTGACGTTGCCGTAGAGCAGGTCGACCCGGACGTGCCCGTTCATCCGCAGCGTGTAGGCCGCACCCAGCAGCACCATGCCCGCGAACATCTGCCACTGGATCTCAAGCAGCGCGTTCGAGCTCCAGCTGAAGAGATAGCGGACGACGGCGTTGCCGGCGCTGATCAGCACCGCCAGCAGCACGAGATATTCCGCGACCACCGCGACGGCGGCATTGATCCGGTCCACGACCCGGCCGACGAGGAGCAGTCGCTCCATGGGCGATTCGTCCTCCGCGACGTGGACCCCGCAAAAGCCACGTTTCGCTCTGCGATTTCGAAAGCGCGATGCCTAGCAGTTTTTGCGACGCACGCAAGCCGAATGCGCAACGGGCGGCTATACGAGCCGTCCCCGCCGCCGATCACTGTTGCGCGGGGCGCAAAAGATCAATCTATTCGGACCGTCTTATTTGCATTCGGATCAATCGCGTGGTCGCTCGCGTCAGCACGGTGGCATTCCAGGGTATCGAGGTGGTGCCGGTCGACGTGCAGGTGCATGTCGGCGCGGGTCTTCCAAATTTCCTGATGGTGGGATTGCCGGACAAGGCGGTCGGCGAGAGCCGCGAACGCGTCCGCTCGGCCCTCGAGGCGCTGGGTCTGGCGCAGCCGCCGCAGCGGGTGACGGCCAACCTCGCCCCCGCCGACCTCCTGAAGGAGGGCAGCCATTTCGACCTGCCGGTGGCGCTGGCACTGCTGGTGGCGATGGAGGTGCTGTCGCCCGAGGATGTCGCCGACTACATCGTCCTCGGCGAACTCGGTCTGGACGGCAGCCTCGCACCGGTGGCGGGCGTCCTGCCCGCGGCAATGGGCGCGGTCGCCATGGGGCGCGGCATCGTCTGCCCGGCCGGCAACGGCGGCGAGGCCGCGTGGGCAGGCGACCTGGAGGTGCTGGCGGCGCCGAACCTCCTGTCGCTGATCAACCACTTCAAGGGCCGGCAGGTCCTATCGCCGCCCGCGCCGGCGCCGGTCGAGGACGTCGGCTGGCGCTACGACCTGCGCGACGTGAAAGGCCAGGAGAGCGGCAAGCGGGCACTGGAGGTCGCGGCGAGCGGCGGCCACAACTTGCTGTTCTGCGGACCGCCGGGCGCCGGCAAGTCGATGCTGGCGGCCCGCCTGCCCGGCATCCTGCCGCCGCTGGCCGCCGCGGAGGCGCTGGAGGTCAGTATGGTGCACAGCGTCGCCGGACTGCTGCGCGACGGCGTGCTGCTGCGCCGGCGGCCGTTCCGCGATCCGCACCATTCGGCATCCGTCCCGGCGCTGGTTGGCGGCGGGTTGCGGGCTAAGCCGGGCGAGGTCTCGCTCGCGCATCGCGGCGTGCTGTTCCTGGACGAACTGCCGGAGTTCCCGCGCGCCGTGCTGGAGGCACTCCGCCAGCCGCTCGAATCCGGCCACGCGACGGTGTCGCGCGCCAACGGCCACGTGACCTATCCGGCGCGGGTGCAGCTGGTCGCGGCGATGAACCCCTGCCGCTGCGGCCACCTCGACGATCCGGTGATGGGCTGCGGGCGCGCCCCGCGCTGCGCCGTCGACTATCAGGCGCGGCTGTCCGGGCCGCTGCTCGACCGCATCGACCTGCATGTGGACATGCCGCGGGTCGACCCGGCCGACCTCGCCCTCCCGCCACCGGCCGAAGGCACGGCCGAGGTCGCGGCGCGGGTCGCCCGGGTGCGGGAAATTCAGGCCGAGCGCTATGCCCGCCTCGCCCCCGACAGCGGCGTCCACGTCAACGCCGCAGCCGACGGCGAACTGCTGGAGGCCGCCGCGCCGCTCGATCCGGCCGGCCGGCGCCTGCTGACCGACGCTGCCGAGCGGCTGCGCCTGTCGGCGCGCGGCTGGCACCGTGTGCTGCGCGTCTCGCGCACGCTCGCCGACATGGAAGGGGCGGACAGTATCGCCCGCATCCACGTCGCCGAAGCGCTGAGCTACCGCCGGCACCCGCCGGCGCGGATACGGCCGTAACCGACTACGGTGCCGTCGCCAGGGACAGGCGGGCGCCGAAGGCGATCAGGAGGGTACCGAAGGTCCATTGCTGGATCGTCTGCGCCAGCCGGTGCCGGGCGAGCCAGCGGCCGAGGGCGGCACCGGCCAGGGCGAGCGTCGCGTCGAAGGCGGCACCGACGCCGACGAGCACGAGGCCCAGCAGCAGGAACTGAAACAGCACGCCCTGCCCCGGCTGGACGAACTGCGGCAGCAGGACGGAGCAGAACAGCAGGGCCTTCGGGTTCAGCAGGTTGGTCAGCAGGCCTCTGCGGAACGCGGCGACGTAGCCTGCCCCACCGTGCCGCCGCGACGGCGGCCGATCGTCCGGCACAAGCGACGGCGCGCGCAGGATGCCGACGCCGAGCCAGATCAGGTAGGCGGCACCGGCGAAGCGGACGATCTCGAACGCCGTAGGCGCCGTGCGCAGCAGGGTCGCGAGGCCCAGCCCGGCCAGCGCCACGTGCGCCGCCCGCGCCACGGCCAGCCCGGCGGCGGCGGCGAGCGCCTGGGCCCGGCCCTGCGCCGCGCCGGTCCTGAGCAGCAGCACCATGTCGGGCCCCGGCACGAGATAGGCGACCGCGAGCGCCCCGACGAACATCCAGATCCCGGCCATCGCCCCTTCCCCGCGTCCACGTCGAACAGAAGCGGACGCTACGGCGTGGCGCGATGGCGTGTCCTTGCGTATTGCCCCGTGCGCCGGGGCAGGGTTAGCGTGATGTGCCAAGAACGGCGAGGAATGAGGCGTCTCATGCCACGGACCCGGTTCGACGCCATCGACCGCCGCATCCTGGCGGCGTTGCAGCGCGATGCGCGGCTGACCAACGTACAGCTGGCGGACGAGGTCGGCCTGTCGCCCTCGCCCTGCCTGCGCCGGGTGCGGCTGCTGGAGGAGGCGGGCGCCATCCGCGGCTACCACGCCGCCCTCGACCGCCAGACGGTCGGACTCGGGCTGACCGTGTTCGTCGGCGTGAAGGTCGAGCGGCACCGGGACGCCGATGCCGACGCCCTGCGGCAGGCCGTCGTCGCGGTGCCCGAGGTCGTCTCGTGCCACCTGGTGTCCGGCGACGTCGACTTCCTGCTGCAGATCGTCGTGCCGGACCTCGCCGGCTACGAGCGTCTGCTCCTCGACACGCTGCTGCGGCTGCCGGGGGTCGCCGACATCCGCAGCAGCTTCGCCATACAGACCGTCAAGGCGGACGGGCCCCTGCCCCTCGACCACCTGCCCAACTAGGCCTGAACCGGCAGGGCGCCATCGGTCCCGCAGATCCGGGCAGCGCGGGCATCGCGATTCCGCGCGCGATGCTTCATGCTGCGCGGAGATTCCCGGAGGAGAGCCGACGAATGGCGGAACACGGACAGTCGGCGCGGCTGGCGATCCTGATCGACGCGGACAACACCAGCGCCACCTATGCGCACGCGATCTTCGAGGAGGTGGCGAAGCTCGGCGAAGCGAACGTCAGGCGGATCTACGGCGACTTCTCCAGCGACCGGCTGCGGTCGTGGCGCGGGGTGATGCATCCGCTCGCGATCCTGCCGCAGCAGCAGTTCAACTACACGGTGGGCAAGAACGCCGCGGACATCGCGCTGGTCATCGACGCGATGGACCTGATGCACCGCAGCCGCCTGGACGGCTTCTGCCTGGTCAGTTCGGACAGCGACTTCACCCGCCTCGCCCAGCGCCTGCGCGAGGACGGCGCCCTGGTCTACGGCTTCGGTGCGCGCAAGACGCCCGAGGCGTTCCGCAACGCCTGCTCGCGCTTCATCTATATCGAGAACCTGCTGGAGCCGACCGGAGACGCGGCGGTCGCCGAAGCGGCCGCCGCGCCGAAGACGAAAGCCAAGTCCGACAAGAAGACGAAGGCGGCGGACGCGGCCAAAGCCGAGAAGCGGCCCGACAAGCAGCCCGATCCGGTCGCCGTGGCGCCCGAGAAGGAGCCGCCGTCGAAGGCGGTGCCGCTGATCCGCAAGGCCATGGAGCAGGCCTGGGACGACGAGGAGTGGATCAACCTCGGCACGGTCGGCCAGCGCCTCAACCACCTCGCACCCGACTTCGACCCGCGCACCTACGGCTGTTCGACGCTGCTCCAGGTCGTCGAACAGGCCGGCAAGTTCGTGGTCGAGCGCCCGCCCGGCGGCGGGGTGCGCATCAAACGGCGGTGATCCGCACCGGAGGCTCCGGGGGCCGCCGCGCTAACGGTGCGCCTGGAGGAAGCCGAGCAGCGCCGCGTTGAACGGTTCGACCGCCTCGATGTTCGAGAGGTGCCGCGCGTCGGGGATGATCACCATCTGCGACCCGGCGATCCGCTCCTTGATGGTGACGTGCATCGCCACCGGCGTGCCGGGATCGTCCTCGCCGACAATGATCAGCGTCGGCACGCGGATGGCCGAAATCTTCTCCGTCAGCGCCAGTTTCGAGATGGCGTGGCAGCAGCCGACGAAGCCCTTCACGGCCGTGCCGCGGATCATCTCGCGCACCGGCGCCAGGGCGGCATCGTTGGCCGCGGCGAAGGACGGCGAGAACCAGCGGTCGATCGTGCCGGCGACCGCTTGCTCCATGCCGTTCTGCTCCGCCCCCTTGATGCGGTCGCCCCACATCGCCGCCGCCTCGGGCGGATAGCCGCTCGACGTGTCGCACAGGGTCAGCGTCTTCAGCAGGTCCGGGCGCGCGAGGGCCAGGGTCTGGCCGATCATGCCGCCCATCGACAGGCCGACGAAATGCGTCTGGTGGATGCCGAGCGCCTCGAGCATCGCCGCCGCGTCGGCCGCCAGGGTGTCGAGGGTATAGGGCGGCTCGGCGACGCTGCTGCCGCCGTGGCCGCGGGTGTCGTAGCGCAGCACGCGGAAGCCCCTGTCGACCAGCGGCTTCACCTGCGGATCCCACATCTCCAGCGTCGTCATGAGCGAATGGCTCATCGTGACGACCGGGCCGTTGGCCGGCCCCTCCATGACGTAGTGGACGTCGATGCCGTTCGCCTTGACCGTCGCCATGCTGGCCTCCCCTCGTTATCGTCGGGCAGCCTAAGCAAGCGGGGGCCCGGCGACAATGACCGGTCGCCGCCTCGCGGCAGGCGCAGGATGGAGAACGGCATGAAGGTCGTCGTGGCGGGCGGCGGGATCGGCGGGCTGACGACGGCCCTCTCTCTGCACACTGCCGGCATCGAGGTCACGCTGTTCGAGGCGGTGCCGGAGATCCGGCCGCTCGGCGTCGGCATCAACCTGCTGCCGCATGCGGTGCGCGAACTGACGGAACTGGGCCTCGCCGACCGGCTCGCCGCGACGGCGATCGAGACGAAGGAGCTGATCTACGCCAACCGGCACGGCCAGGAGATCTGGCGCGAGCCGCGCGGCCGGGCCGCCGGCTATCGCTGGCCGCAATATTCGATCCACCGCGGCCGGCTGCAGATGATTCTCTACGAGGCGGCGTGCGAGCGGCTCGGGCGGGCGCGCATCCGCGCCGACCGGCGGCTGGCGGAGTTCGGACAGGACGGGCAGCGCGTGTCGGCGCGCTTCGTCGACCGGAGCGGACGGGGCGAGACCGTCGAGGCGGACCTGCTGGTCGCCGCCGACGGCATCCACTCGGCCGTACGCGCCGCCTTCCACCCCGACGAGGGGCCGCCGAAGTGGAACCGCCGCATCCTCTGGCGCGCGGTCAGCGAGGCCGCCCCCTTCCTCTCCGGCCGCTCGATGGTCATGGCCGGCCATCAGAGCCAGAAGTTCGTCTGCTATCCGATCTGCCGCGAGACGGCGGCGCGCAGCCGCTCGCTGGTCAACTGGATCGCCGAACTGACCGTGCCGGAGCGGCGCTTCGCCAGCCGCGAGGACTGGAACCGGCCCGGCGACCCGGCGGACTTCCTGCCGCAGTTCGAGAGCTGGGACTTCGGCTGGCTGCGCGCGCCCGACCTGATCCGCTCGGCGGCGGCGGTGTGGGAGTTCCCGATGGTCGACCGCGACCCGCTGGAGCGCTGGACGCACGGCCGCGTCACCCTGCTGGGCGATGCGGCGCACCCGATGTATCCGATCGGCTCGAACGGCGCCTCCCAGGCGATCCTCGACGCGCGCGTGCTGGCCTGGCACCTGGCGACGGTGGGCGACCCCGATGCCGCACTGGCCGCCTACGAGGCCGACCGGCGGCCGGCGACGTCGCGCATCGTCCTCGCCAACCGCGGCAACGGCCCGGAACAGTCGATGCAGCTGGTCGAAGAGCGCGCGCCGGACGGCTTCACCGACATCCACGACGTGGTGAGCCGGGCGGAACTGGAGGCGATCGCCGCCGGCTACAAGCGGGTCGCCGGCTTCGATGTCGAGCAGCTGAACGCCAGGGCCTCCTTCAACGTCGGAGGCCACGACCACATCTAGCGGCGGCCGGCCCAAGGACACCAAGCGCTGGCCCAACTGCTCGCTTCGTCCGCCCCCGCCTTTGCCCTATAGTCCGCCGCCATGTCAGATCTGTTCGAGAACGCCGCCCCCGCCGGGGGCTATACCGCCAGCGACATCGAGGTCCTGGAGGGACTGGAGCCCGTCCGGCGCCGGCCGGGCATGTATATCGGCAGCACCGACGAGGCGGGGCTGCACCACCTCGTCGCCGAGATCCTGGACAATGCGATGGACGAGGCCGTCGCCGGCCACGCCAACCTGATCGAACTCGAGATCGGCGGCGACATGTCGGTGACGGTGCGCGACAACGGCCGCGGCATCCCGATCGACGAGCACCCGAAGTTCAAGGGCAAGTCGGCGCTGGAGATCATCCTCACCACGCTGCACTCGGGCGGCAAGTTCAGCGGCAAGGTCTACGAGACCTCGGGCGGCCTGCACGGCGTCGGCATCTCGGTGGTGAACGCGCTGTCGGAGAGCCTCGTCGTCGAGGTGGCGCGCGACCGCGAGGTCTGGCGCCAGAGCTTCCGCCGCGGCGCGCCCGAAGGGCCGCTCGCCAAGGTCGGCGTGTCGCAGAACCGGCGCGGCACGATGGTCCGCTTCCGCCCCGACCCGGAGATCTTCGGCGAGAATCCGCGCTTCCAGCCGGCGCGCCTGTTCCGCATGGCGCGCTCGAAGGCCTATCTCTATCGCGGCGTGAAGATCCGCTGGCGCTGCGATCCGTCGCTGCTGAAGCCGGGTGCCGAGACGCCGGCCGAGGCCGACCTGCACTTTCCCGGTGGGCTCGCGGACTTCCTGGCTGCGGCGGTCGCGGAACGCGAGACCGTGGTGGCCGAGCCCTTCGTCGGCGAGGCCACCTTCCCCGCCGGCGCCGGCCGCGTCGAATGGGCGATCACCTGGGCGCTCGACGGCGAGGGCTTCTCCGGCTCCTACTGCAACACCATCCCGACGCCGCTCGGCGGCAGCCACGAGGCGGGATTTCGCGCCGGCCTGCTGCGCGCGCTGAAGGCCTATGGCGAGTTGATCGGCAGCCGGCGCGCGCCGCAGGTGACGGGCGACGACCTGCTCGGCGGCGCCTGCCAGATGCTGTCGGTGTTCATCCGCGAGCCGCGCTTCCAGGGCCAGACCAAGGAGAAGCTGGATTCGCCGGAGACGGTGCGCCTGGTCGACACGGCGGTGAAGGATCATTTCGACCACTGGCTGGCCGCCGCCCCCGAGCGGGCCCGCGCCCTCCTCGACTTCGCCATCGAGCGGGCGGAGGAACGGCAGCGCAAGCGCCAGGAGAAGGACCTCGACCGCAAGAGTGCGACGCGCAAGCTGCGCCTGCCGGGCAAGCTGACCGACTGCACGCGCTCGGCGGCGGCCGGCACCGAGATCTTCCTGGTCGAGGGCGACAGCGCCGGCGGATCGGCCAAGCAGGCGCGCGAGCGTGCCACCCAGGCGGTCCTGCCGCTGCGCGGCAAGATCCTGAACGTCGCCAGCGCCTCGTCCGACAAGCTGCGCCAGAACCAGGAGCTGAACGACCTGATCCAGGCGCTCGGCTGCGGCAGCGGCAGCCGTTTCGACCTGGAGAAGCTGCGCTACGAGCGCATCGTCATCATGACCGACGCCGACGTCGACGGCGCGCACATCGCCTCGCTGCTGATGACCTTCTTCTTCCTGGAGACGCCGCAGCTGATCGAGAAGGGCCACCTGTTCCTGGCGATGCCGCCGCTCTACCGGCTCTCCTCCGGCGGCACGACGCACTATGCCCGCGACGACGCCCACAAGGAGGAGCTGCTGGCCAGCGCCTTCAAGGGCAGGAAGAAGGTCGACATCAGCCGCTTCAAGGGCCTGGGCGAGATGCCGTCGGCGCAGCTGCGCGAGACGACGATGAACCCGAAGACCCGCACCCTGCTGCGCGTCGCCTTCGACGCCTCCGGCGAGGCCCTCACCCTGGAGCCGGCCGCCGCACCGTCGGCGGGGCGCTCCGACGCCAAGGACCTGGTCGAACGTCTGATGGGCCGCAAGCCGGAACATCGCCTGGCTTTCATCCAGGAGAACGCGCGGTTCGCGGAGGCGCTGGACGTGTAAGCGTTGATCGAGGTCAATGCGTAACCGCGGCATGCGGCGGACGTTGGCATCGGAAGGAGATGCTCATGTCACAAGTCAGCACGCGTGAAGCCGTCGGCGTCTTTCACGATCGACCCTCCCTGCAGACGGCCATCGACGAACTCCTCAGTTCCGGATTCGACAGGGCGGACCTGAGCTTCCTCGCGAACCGGGAGACGGTGGAACGGCGCCTCGGGCACCACTACCGGTCGACCGCTGAACTGGAGGACGACGCGGCCGTACCGACCGTGGCCTATGTCTCGACCGAATCGGTCGGCGATGCGGAGGGCGCGATCGCCGGCGCGCTGATCTATGTCGGCGCCGTGGCGACCGCCGGCGCGATCGTCGCCTCGGGTGGAACCTTCGCCGCCGCCATCGCGGCAGCCGCTGCCGCCGGCGGCGCCGGTGCGGCCCTGGGGGCCCTGCTCGACCAGTTCCTCGACCGCCGGCTTGCCGAACGCTTCGAGGACCAGCTCGCGCAGGGCGGCATACTGCTCTGGGTGCGCACGCCCAATACCGGCCGCGAGGAGTTGGCGACGGCCGTCCTGAAGAAGAACGGCGCGACGGACGTCCATGTGCACGATCTCGCCGCCACCGAGGCCGCCGACGACATGCGCCGCCGGCTGTCCGCGTTGGTCGACGAGGCCGGCCGCGACTCCTTCCCGGCGAGCGATCCGCCGGCGTTCACGCCGACGCGGGCCGGCGGGCCGCGCTGAAGCCGGCGACCGCTATAGGACCTGCACCGCCGCCATCAGCGGCACCGACTCGTCGCTGAGGAGCAGATCCTTCGCCGTCTCCTGCCAGCTGTCGTCGCGGATGGTCATCGGGTCGCGGGCGACGAGGCGGTGTTCGGCGACCATCTTGGCCAGGATCAGGCGGCGGGCGTCGCCGCCGGCGGCGGCCGAACGGGCGCCTTCCCAGGTGAGCAGCGCCGCCGTCGTCGCGTTGTAGAGGGCGGTCGCGGCGAGCCGGGCGAGTTTCTCGTGGCGCGGCCTGGCGGCGACCTCTTCGGCATAGTCCACGGCGCGGTCGACGAAGCCGGCGATGCGGGCGCGGAATTCGCCGGGCACGCCGTCTGCCTCGTCCAGCTTGCGGTGCAGGGCCGTCTGAAGGTTGAGGTCGGCATGGTCCTTGGCGACCGCACGGCCGATCACGTCGAGGGCATTGATATTGCTGGTGCCCTCCCACAGCACGCCGATATGGGCGTCGCGGACGAGGCGCGGATTGACCCACTCCTCAATGTAGCCGGTGCCGCCGCGCATCTCCATGGCGCCGGTCGCCACCAGGATGTTGTCGCGCGCGGTGCGGAACTTCAGCAGCGGCGTCAGGATGCGCAGCAGCTTGGCCGCCCCCGGGTCGCCCGTCTGCGCCGCATCCATCGTGGCGGCGGTGAACAGGTACATGGACAGCGCCTGCTCGGTCGGCGTCATCAGCTTGGCGAGCTGGCGGCGGACCATCGGCATGTCGATCAGGCGGCGGCCGAAGGCGGTGCGGTTGCGCGCGACGGCCAGCGCCTCGTTCAGGCAGCGGCGCATCATGGCGGCGGCGCGCACGCCGTGCGACAGGCGCGACAGGTTCACCTGGTCCAGCATCTGCTTCAGGCCGTTCCCGGCCTCGCCGACGAGGAAGGCCTCGGCGCCGTCGAAGACGATCTCGCCCGACGCCATCGAGCGGGTGCCCAGCTTGTCCTTCAGGCGGACGATCCGGTAGGCGTTGCGGCGGCCGTCGTCGAGGGTTCGCGGCATGGCGAAGAGCGCGAGGCCCCTGGTGCCGCCCGGCGCCCCCTCGGGCCGCGCCAGCAGCAGCGCCACGTCGGCATCGGCGTGGCTGCAGAACCACTTTTCGCCCCAGAGCCGCCAGCGATCGCCGTCCGGACGGGCGGTCAGCTCGATGTTGCCGACGTCGGAGCCGCCGGTCTTCTCCGTCATGAACTGCGTGCCGGTCAGCATGCGGTCGGTGTCGGGATCCGTCATCGGCTCGAAGAAGCGCCGGCGCAGCGCCGCATCGCCGTAGCGGCCGAGCAGGTAGGCCGACGTGTCGGTGACCGAGATCGGGCACATCAGTCCGAACTCGGCCTGCACGAAGAGATATTGCAGCGTGTACTTGACGGCCGGCGGCGCCGTCTCCGGCCAGCCGAGGATGCCGGGCCGGTGGCTCATCGCATGGAGGCCGAAGTCGCCGAAGGCGATGCGCTCCATCTCGCGATAGGCGGGATGGTATTCGATCCGATCCTCGTCGCGGCCGAAGCGGTCGCGCGGGTGCAGGACCGGCGGGTGCTTGTCCGCGGCGTCCGCCAGTTCGTCGAGGCGTCCCCCGGCCAGTTCGCCCATTCGGTCGAAATGCGGGGCGAAATGCGCCAGCGGCGCCGCGTCGAGATAGAGCGGCAGCAGGGTGCGCAGGCCGTGGTCGACCCGATAGAAATTCTGGCCGCGACAGTCGGGGGCGACGAGGTTCGAGGCGACGAGGCTGGCGGCCGCGACCTCCCCCGCCTTCTGCACGTGCGGCACCCGCTCGGCTGCGTCCGCATCGGGCGCAGCACCTGGGCCGCTCTGCTGCGCCATGGCGGCGGTCGGCCGGGCTGCGCTCATCGCTTCGTTCTCCGGTGGTTGGCGGGAGGGTCCCAGGGTCGCCTGCAATCTGGCGGAAGGCTGCCGCATGGGCAAGGCGCCGCCCCTTCGGGTATGGTCGGGCCGGCCGTGCTTTCGGTATTGCGTATGAGAATAGTTCTCATTATTGTCGCCCTTGCCTCACGGCAGAACCGAAGGATGAAGCCATGCAGATGATCCACGAGCACACCGCGGAGCCGCGTCGCCTGGAGGCGCACGCATCCCCGGCGCAGGTGATCGAGAGCAACCAGCTGCTGTCCAGCGGCCCGGAGATCCTGATCCGGCACAAGGGCGAGTTCTACCGCCTGCGCCGCACCCGCAACGACAAGCTCATCCTGACGAAATGACAGGCATCGCCGGCGGAACGGCGGCCGGCGACCAGGAAGTGAGCCTCCGGCCGCCGCCGTGCGCCCCCGGCTATGTGCCCAAGGCGGCACGGAGCCTCCAGTTGTAACCGGAGAGGCAGGTTCGGATCACAGCAGCGTAAACATTCGTTAACGCTGCGGTCCTTAGAGACGAGCGCCGGCGCGTCGAGGCCGATCGCGAGCGGCTTCTGGACGAACTGAAGATGCTGGCGGACCGCGATCCCCTGACGGGTTGCGTCAACCGGCGCGGCTTCGAAAAGCTGGCGGTCCGCGAAGTGGCGCGCTCCGACCGATTCGGGCAGCCGCTCGCGGTACGTTTTCTGGACATCGACCGCTTCAGGCAGGTCAACGACAGCTATGGCCATGCGGCAGGCGATCTGGTGCTGGCTATGATCGGCGCGTGCGCCCGCAACGTCCTGCGCGAGACGGATGTTGTCGCGCATTTCGGCGGCGAGGGGTTCGTCGTGCTGCTGACGGATGCCGACGAGTCGACGGCCATGGCCGCGGCCGAACGCCTGCGCCTCGCCATCGCCGCCGCAGCGGTTTCCACGATCAAGGGGGACTGCGGGTAACGGCCAGCATCGGCGCCGCCCAAGTCGATCCAGCGGCGCTCGACGTCGGTGCGGCCCTCCGCCTCGCCGACGAGCGGCTCTACGCCGCCAAGCGCGCGGGTCGCAACCGGTCGATGCGAAGCGCCTGAGGTTCGGCGGCCACGGCGCGCGGGCAGCCGCACGCCCGGGCAGAGCGAGATGCGTGAATCCGATTGATCGGCGACCCGGTTTGCCGTTAGCTCCCGCACATAGGCATCCTCCGGAGGAGTGAAGGCGGGCCACGACCCGCCCGTCGCGCGCAGATACAGCCGCCAAGAGCCCGTTCCGGGCCGGCGCGTGCGACCGCCTTTCGTATTTCATTGGGAGCGAAACGCAGATGACGCAGCAAAGCGGCGCGTCCTCGGCTGTCCTCGAGGTGCTCGGCGCCTCGGAGGTCGGGCCGGCCGACGCCGGCAGGGTGAAGGGCTTCGTACTGGCGATCGTGCTGGTGCTCGGCGGCAGCGGCGTGCTGCTGACGGTCAACCAGACGTTCAACCTGCAGCTCTTCGGGATCCTGATCCTCGACACGTCCTTCTATTACATCCTGCTGGCACTGTTCCTGTCTCTGACGTTCATCCTCTATCCGGCGCGCAAGGCCGATGCCACGCACGTGCCGTGGTACGACTGGCTGCTGTTCGCCGCGACGGCCGGGACCGCACTATGGCTCGCCTGGCATGGCGGCCGGATCGTCGCCGAGGGCTGGGACATCAACGCCCCCGACGACGCGACGATCCTGGCGGGCGCCGTCTGCCTGCTCGCCCTGGAGGCGCTGCGCCGGGCTGGCGGCATCGTCCTGTTCGGGCTCTGCGCCCTGTTCATGACATATCCGCTGTTCGCCGACGTCATGCCCGGCTTCCTCTGGGGCCCGGCGATGTCGGTGGAGGAGACGGTCCGCTCGCACGTCATGGGCGTCGAGAGCATCATCGGCGTGCCGATGCGCACGGTCGCCAACCTGCTGGTCGGCTTCCTGCTGTTCGGCTCGGCCCTCGTCGTTACCGGCGGCGGCGAGTTCTTCATGTCGCTCGCCATGGCGCTGATGGGCCGATCGCGCGGCGGCCCGGCGAAAGTCGCCGTGCTGTCGAGCGGCTTCTTCGGCTCGCTCTCCGGCAGCGTCATCTCTAACGTCGTCACGACCGGCCAGATCACCATCCCGACGATGAAGCGGATCGGCTATCCGGCGAGCTATGCAGGCGCGGTGGAGGCGTGCGCTTCGACCGGCGGCGCGCTGATGCCGCCGGTGATGGGCGCGGTCGCCTTCATCATGGCCGAGTTCCTGAACGTGCCCTACAGCACGATCATGCTCGCCGCTCTGGTCCCCGCCCTGCTCTACTATCTGGCGCTCATCCTTCAGGCCGATCACTACGCCGCGGTGCACGGCCTGAAGGGTCAGCCGGCGAGCGAGATCCCGCGCATCGGCCCGGTCGTGAAGGAGGGCTGGTACTATCTCTTCTCGATCGCGCTGCTGACCTACCTGCTGCTCGAACTGCGCGCCGAGGCGGTGGCACCCTACATCGCCACCGTGGCACTGGTCCTGACGGCATCGCTGCGGCGGAAGAACCGGTTCAACATCGCGGCGGCACGGGAACTGCTGCTCGACACGACGCGCAACGTCGTGAACATCGTCGCCATCCTGGCGGGCGTCGGCTTCATCGTCGGCTCGCTGTCCTATACCGGCGTGGGCGGCGCCTTCTCCCGCGAACTGCTGCAGTTCGCCGGCGGCAACGTGCACCTGCTGCTGATCTTCGGCGCCATTACCAGCTTCGTGCTCGGCATGGGGATGACCTCCAGCGCCTGCTACATCTTCCTGGCCATCGTGCTGGGTCCGGCACTGATCGACGGCGGCCTGAACGCCATCGCCAGCCACCTGTTCATCCTCTACTGGGGCCTGATCAGCTTCATCACGCCGCCGGTGGCGCTGGCCGCCATCGCCGCGGCGAGCATCGCGAAGTCGAACCCATTCACGACGGGCATGCAGTCGATGCGGCTGGGCCTGATCAATTTCTTCCTGCCCTTCCTGTTCGTGCTGAACCCGACGCTGATCCTGATCGGCGAGCCCGGCGCCATCGTCCACGACGTGACCACCGCCGTCATCGCGGTCTGGCTGCTGGCGTCGTCGACCGAGGGCTGGCTCTACGGCGTCGGCCGGATCGGCATCGTGTCGCGGGCGGCACTCTTCGTCGGTGCCTTCGGCCTCCTCGATCCGGGCTGGGAGACCGACGCGGTCGGCGCCGTGCTGCTGGCCGGCGTCTATGCCTGGGCGCTGCTGGCGCGCCGACGGCGGGACGGGCGCCTGGGCACCGCGTGACCTGACGGCCCTGTCGCGCGGAGGCCGCCAGGCTCCGCGCGACGGTGGTCCTACCGCTTCAGCCAGAGGTCTTCGAACCGCCAGCCGTTGTAGATGCTGTTGATCTGGACCGTGTAGTTCTGCACCTGCGGGTGCCAGCAACCGATGCCGACGGGGTGGTAGAGCGTCGGGCGGGCGACCTCCTCCTGGAGCTTGCGGTCGATCTGCCAGACGATCTCACGCCGCTTCTGCTGGTCCGGCTCCATCGACTGCCTGTCGAACAGCGTCTCGAGTTCCTTGTTGCAGTAGCCGTTGTAGTTGCGGATCGAGTTGCAGGCATAGTTCTCGTAGAAATGCTGGTCCGGATCGTCGACCGCCGAGCCGGTCATGTTCATCGCGACCGTGAATCGCTTGGCGGTGATCGTGCTGTAGTAGACGGCAGAATCGATGATCTCGAGTTCGGCCTGAATGTTGATCTTCGACAACTGGTCGATGAAGATCACCGCGGGGTCGCGATAGCTCGCGATGTTGCGGGTTATGACCTTGATCTTCAGCGGGCTGTTCTCGGTGTAGCCGAGCTTCTCCATGATCGCCCGGGCGTCGTCGCGATTCTTCTCGACGTCGCCGCCATAGCCGGGAATCTGCTTCAGGATCTCGTCGGGCAGGCCCCACTGGCCGGACGGCGGCGGCAGCATGGCACCGCCGATGCCGCCCTGCCCTTCGTTGATGATCTCGTTGAAGGCGTCGCGGTCGAGCGTAAGCGCCAGGGCGCGCCGCAGGTCGGGATTGTCGAAGGGCGGCGCTTCCTGGTTAACCAGGATGTTGGACGCGTTGTTGTTCAGGCGCTGGGTGCATTGCGCGTTCGGCGCCTGCGCCTTCAGGTCCTTCAGCGTCGGCACCGTCACGTCCGTCGGAAACGTGATGTCGTGCTCGCCCGCGATGAACGCGAGGTGGCGTGTCGAACGGCTGGAGATGATCTGGTAGGCGATGCCGTCGAGGTAGGGCAGGCCCTTCTTGAAGTAGTCGGGATTCTTCTCCAGCACGAGCCGTTCGTTCTGCCGGTACGTGACCAGTTTGAACGGGCCGGTGCCGATGGGCTTGGTGCGCATGTCGGCGGGCGGGACGTGGCATGCGTAGACCGGCGACTGGCCCGAGGCGAGCAGCGCCAGGAACGCCGGCTGCGGGCGGCCCAGTTCGAAGGTGACCGTGAAGTCGTCCTCGACCTTCACCTCCTTCAGATTGTGGTACCAGATCTCGCGCGGGTTGCGGCGAAGCTTGCGGGCCTCCGACTTGCCCTGGAGCATGTCCCACGTGCACTTGACGTCCGCGGCGGTGAACGGCGCGCCGTCGTGCCATTTCACCCCCTGCCGCAGCTTGAAGGTGACGGCGGTGTTGTCGTCGTTCCAGGACCAGCTCTCGGCGAGGTCGGGGCGGATCGTCTCCAGGCTGTTCTGCGGCTCGTGCTGGTCGTAGACGACCAGGTTCGACATCACCGGCATCATCGGGAAGATCGTCGCGACCGTCGATTCCTCGTGGATCGAGAGCGACGGCGGATTGCCGAAGAGCTGCGCCCTCAGCGTGCCTCCCGCCTGCTGTGCCAGTGCGGGCGCCCCAGCCATGCAGACCGCGGCGGCGACGGCCCCCATCAGGCACGCCATCCCATTAAGAGTGCGCATCATCCATCCCTCCCGGATTGTTCTGTTGCTTGTTCCGGCAGGGTCCGCACTATGTCCGTACAAGTCAACCCGGCGGGAGGCCCGGCGGCGGCGGCGGCTCCCGCCGACTGCTTGCCGCGCGAACGGCAACGCGTTACATGCGCAGGCAGGAAAATGGATCATTCCAGCCAGAAAGCGCACGCGCATGGACGCTCCCGCACCGCTTCCCGACCGCCTGATCGCCGGCCTGCGCGCGGTCGTGGGCGAGCGTGGCATCGTCACGGACGCGGCCGAGATGGCGCCGCACCTGGTCGAGATGCGCGGCCTCTACAAGGGCGCCTCCCCGCTGCTGGTGCGGCCCGGATCGACCGAAGAGGTGGCGAAGGTCGTGAAGCTCTGCGCCGAGGCCGGGGTGCCGATCGTGCCGCAGGGCGGCAACACCAGCCTGTGCGGCGGCTCCATCCCGTTCGAGCAGGGCCGCGAGATCATCCTCAGCCTGTCGCGCATGAACAAGGTGCGCGAGGTCGACACGCTCGACTACACGATCACGGTCGAGGCGGGCTGCATCCTGCAGAACATCCAGCAGGCCGCGGCCGATGCCGACCGCCTGTTCCCGCTCAGCCTGGGGGCGGAGGGCAGCTGCCAGATCGGCGGCAACATCGCGACGAACGCCGGCGGCATCAACACGCTGCGCTACGGCAACATGCGCGACCTCGTTCTGGGCGTCGAAGTGGTGCTGTCGGACGGTCGGATCTGGGACGGGCTGCGCCGGCTGCGCAAGGACAATACCGGCTATGACCTGAAGCAGCTGTTCATCGGCGGCGAAGGCACGCTGGGCATCGTGACGGCCGCCGTGCTGAAGCTGTTCCCGCGCCCGAAGGAGGAGGTGACCGCGATGTGCGCCGTCTCCTCCCTGCCCGGCGTCGTCGACCTGCTGTCGCGCGTGCGGTCCGGCACGGGCGACCAAGTCAGCGCCTTCGAGTACATGGCGCGCTTCTGCATCGATCTCGCGGCCAAGCACATCCCGGGCGTGCGGGACCCGTTCGAGCAGCGCTACGAGCACTACGCGCTGATGCGCGCCGGCGCCGGCCGCGCCGACAGCGGCCTGCGCGAGATCATGGAAGAGGTGCTGGCGACCGCGATGGAGGAAGGGCTGGTGCTCGACGCGGTGCTGGCCGAGAGCGAGCAGCAGGTGAAGGACCTGTGGCGGATCCGCGAGGCGGTGGTCGAAGGCCAGATCCCCGAGGGCGGCAGCATCAAGCACGACGTGTCCGTGCCCGTGTCGCGCATCGCCGCCTTCATCGAGGAAGCGGGCAAGGCAGTCGAGAAGACCATCCCCGGCGCCCGCCCCTGCCCCTTCGGCCACATCGGCGACGGCAACATCCACTACAACGTCACCCAGCCGGTGGGCGCGGACAAGCAGGCCTATCTGGCACGCTGGTACGAGTTGAACGAGGCGGTGCACGACATCGTCGTCGCGATGGGCGGCAGCATCAGCGCCGAACACGGCATCGGCCGCCTGAAGAGGGGCGAACTGGCGCACTACAAGAGCCCGGTGGCGCTCGACCTGATGCGGCGGATCAAGGACGCGTTCGACCCCAACGACATCATGAACCCAGGCAAGGTGGTGCCGGACGCGGAGCATTGATGCCCCCGCGGAGCCGCCTACGGCAGGGGCATGGGCGACCGGGCCGCGGCGGTAACCTGCGATGAGCGACGTCGCCAGCCGGACCACGGAGCGGCTCCACCTGCGCCCGATCCGGCCGGACGACCTGTCGGACCTGACCGCGCTGTTCGCGCTGCCGGAGACGGTGGCGCACCGGCCGCAGCCCGCCGTGGATCCGCCGGACGTCAGTCGCGCGCGGCTCGATCGGGCGCTCGATCATTGGCGGGAGCACCGGTTCGGCACCTGGACGATCGCCGCGGACGGACGAACGATCGGTTTCGGCGGCCTCACCCGCAGGACCGGATACGAAGGCCTGAACATCTCCTACCACCTGTTCCCGCACAGCTGGCGGCGAGACTATGCGACAGCGTTCGTGAACGAAGCGGTCGCCGTCGCCTTCGGGCCGCTGGAGGCGACGCGCGTCGTGGGCCTGGTGCGGCCCGCTAACCCGGCATCGCGGCGGGTGCTGGAACGGGCTGGATTCGTCGCCGAGGGCGAAGTCGACTACGGCGGCGCGCCGATCACCCTGCTCGCCCGCTACCGGCCGGCACCCGCGCCTTCGCCTTTTGCTGCCGGCGCCGAAGCGGCGCGAGGCTGATGCCGATGCGGCCCGAAACGCCGACCGCCACGGCCGATCCGGCATCCTCCACGGCACTCAGCGCCATCCAGGATCGCGACCGCTACAGGGCCCTCGGCCGGACGGTCAGCTACCTGATGACGAAGCCGGCGTTCGCGCGGCTGTCGTTCGGTCACTGGTCGCGGATCCTGACCGGCCAGGTCAATCGAGGTCATTATTTCTTTGTCGTCCGCGGCGGCACGATCGTCGGCTTCCTGGGCTGGGCGGTGACCACCGAGGACAAGGCAGACCGCTGGCTGGCCGGGACGCATCCGCTGAAGGCGGAGGATTCCAATGCCGGCGACTGCATCCTGATCAATGCGTGGGCGGCGAACGACGGGGCGGTGCATCGCTTCGTCATAGAGAACCTGCGCCGCGTGGGACAGGGCAAGCGGCTGCTCTACGGAAAGCGCGTCTATGCGGACGGGCGGGTGCGCAACCTGAAGGTCCCCGTGAGCCGCTTCGTGCCGAACCATATCCGCACCACGTCCCCGGCGGCGGTGAGTCCGACAAACGATCCGCCGGCGCCCGGGGGCGGACTGAACCGGCGCTAGAGGTAGATGATCCCGTTCAGGAGCGTATCGACGGACATCCCGTTCTCCGACAGCGGCAGCATGACGCACTCGTACATCACTGGTCGCTTGTCGATGATCCGCTCGTCCCGGACGTGGAGCGGCGCCGCGGTCGTCGCAACCTGGGCGAAATGCACCGCGGCACGGTCGCGGAAATCCTCCGATGTCAGATCCGACAGCAGAAGACCCGTGAGCTCGCGGCCCGATCGGCGTGCCAGCTCGGTTCCATGAAGCCTGATGCGGAAGTCACCGCTGTCGGCGAGTACGTCTATGAGTGACAGATTTCCCAGAATGAACTGAAGCTGGAGAGGGTCCACCTCCCGACGGGAGGGGCAGATGCGCGCACCGCGCAACCCATCCCAATAGTTGTACAGGCGCCGCAACCTGTCGTCCGCAATACACTGCGGTAGCTCGGCAGACGTGCCGCTCGTGACCCCCTCCCCCAATACCCCGCCCCCGGGGAACGCAAATCTGTCAATGATTAACGACAGATATTGCACCAGCATGATCCACCGCCCAAGGGCCGAGGGGTGTGATCCAGCGCACACATGCGTGATCACGTTGACGAAGCGCGGCTGCCACGGCACTTGATGGGGAAACGCTCGCCAGGAGAAGAACGGCATGTCCGACTATCGCGCGCCCATCGACGAGATGCGCTTCGTGCTGCGCGAGATCGCGGGACTGGATTCCGTGGCCGCGCTGCCCGGCTGCGAGGAAGCGACGCCGGAGCTCGTGGACGCGGCCCTTGCGGAGGCCGGCAAGCTGGCCGGCGAGGTGCTCGGTCCGCTCAACCATTCGGGCGACCAGGACGGCGCGCGCCTGGAGAACGGCGTCGTCCGCACCCCGAGCGGGTTCAAGGAAGCGTATGACGCCTATGTCGCGGGCGGCTGGAACGGCGTTCCGTTCGAGCCCGGCTTCGGCGGCCAGGGCCTGCCTTGGCTGGTCTCGACGGCGCTGAACGAGATGTGGTCGTCGGCCAATCTGTCCTTCTCGCTCTGCCCGCTGCTCACCCAGGGGGCCGTCGACCTGCTGACGGCGCACGGTTCCGACGCGCAGAAGGCGACCTATCTGCCGAAGATGATCTCCGGCGAATGGACCGGCACCATGAACTTGACCGAGCCGCAGGCGGGTTCGGACGTCGGCGCGCTGCGCACGCGCGCCGTCCGGGAGGGCGACCACTACCGGATCACCGGCCAGAAGATCTACATCACCTACGGCGAGCACGATCTGACGGACAACATTGTCCACATGGTGCTGGCGCGCACGCCGGACGCACCGCCCGGCGTGAAGGGCATCTCGCTCTTCATCGTGCCGAAATACCTGCCGAAGCCCGACGGCTCGCCCGGCGAGCGCAACGACCTGCGTGTCGCGTCGATCGAACACAAGCTCGGGATTCATGCGAGCCCAACCTGCGTCATGGCCTATGGCGACGGTGGCGGGGCAATCGGCTATCTGGTCGGCGAAGAGTGCCGCGGCATCGAGTACATGTTCACGATGATGAACAATGCGCGGCTGGGCGTGGGCCTGCAGGGCGTCGCGATCGCCGAGCGGGCGCTGCAGCAGGCGCGCGCCTACGCGCACGAGCGGACCCAGGGGCGCGACCCCTCGGGCAAGGGCGGCGACGCCCCCGCCGCGATCATCCGCCATCCCGACGTTCGCCGCATGCTGATGACGATGCGCGCGCAGACGGAAGCGGTGCGGGCCCTCGCCTACTACGCCGCCGCCGGGCTGGACGGTGCGCGCCGCGACCCCGACGCGGATCGCCGCCGCGCCATCCAGGCACGGGTCGACCTTCTCATCCCGGTGGTCAAGGCTTGGTCGACCGATGTCGGCGTCGAGGTCGCCTCGATCGGCGTGCAGATCCACGGCGGCATGGGCTTCATCGAGGAGACGGGTGCGGCACAGCATTATCGCGACGCACGGATCGCGCCGATCTACGAAGGCACCAACGGCATCCAGGCGCTCGACCTGTTCGGCCGCAAGCTGATGCGCGACCGGGGCGAGGCGATGCGCAGCCTCATCGCGGAGATGCGGAGCCTCGATGCCGACCTCGCCGCCGGACGCGGTGACGACATCGAGGTGATACGGCTGGCCCTCGACACCGCGATCGGCACGCTCGAACGCGCGACGGAAGCCCTGATCGAGATCGCGCGCGACGACATGGCCGCCGCCGCAGCCGGGGCGTCCTACTATCTCCGCCTGACCGGGACCGTCGTCGGCGGCTGGCTGCTCGCGAAGGGCGCACTGGCGGCGCTGCGCCAGATGGAAGCGGGCGAAGGCGATCCGGGATTCCTGGAGGCGAAGCTGGTGACCGCACGATTCTATGCGGAACACATCGTGCCGACGGGGACCGCGCTGCTGGCCCCAATCGAACGCGGCGGCCGCTCCGTGATGGCATTGGCGGACGACCAGATCTGAGTCCGGCGGAACCGCAGCGGCGGTCATCCATTGAGAGGATGGACCGGCCGCGACGGGCGGCCGGCGCGCCGCCGAAGGGTTCATGGACGGAATTCCGCGCGACCGCGCCTTCGATGCGACGCCTGCGCTCCTGTCGGAGGGCTACCGCTTCATCTCCAACCGCTGCCGCCGCTACGGCAGCGACACGGTGCGGACGCGCCTGATGCTCCGACCGGTCACCTGCATGATCGGCGAGGAGGCGGCCGCGCTCTTCTACGAAGGCGACCGGATGACCCGCCGGGGCGCCACGCCGAAGTCGGCTTTGTGGCTGCTTCAGGACGAGGGCAGCGTCCAGGGACTCGACGGCCCCGCCCACCGCCGTCGCAAGCGCATGTTCATGGCGCTGATGACGCCGGCCAGCACGGAGGGCCTCGTCGCGGCGGTGGCCGACGCGTGGCGTGCACGCACGGGGCAGTGGCAGGCCGGCGAAACGGTCGTACTGCTCGACGAGGCCGAGCAGGTCCTCTGCCGGGCAGTCTGCCGCTGGGCGGGCGTGCCGCTGGACGCGAACCGCGCCAGCCGCCTCACGCGGGAGCTGAGCGCCATGATCGACGGCGCCGGATCCGTCGGGCCGCGTAACTGGCGCGCCCAGCTGCTGCGGGCCCGCACGGAGCGGTGGGCGCGAGCCCTCGTCCGCACTGTACGGGCCGAGCCCGACATCGCCCGCGAGGACAGCCCGCTCCGGGCCTTCGCGCTGCATCGCGACGACGACGGGTCGCTGCTGCCGGAACGCGTGGCGGCGGTCGAACTGTTGAACCTCCTGCGCCCGACCGTGGCCATCGGCCGCTACATCGTCTTTGCGGCGCTCGCACTGCACCGCGATCCGCGGCAGAGGGAACGGGTGGCGCACGGGACGGACGCCGAGGTCGCCGCCTTCGTCCTGGAGACCCGTCGCTTCTACCCGTTCTTCCCGTTCGTCGGCGGCCTCGTACGCGAGCCCGTCACGTGGCGTGGCGAAACCCTGCAGCCAGGGACGTGGGCGCTTCTGGACCTCTACGGCACCAATCGAGACCCGCGCCTGTGGGACGAGCCGGAAACCTTCCGGCCGGAGCGTTTCGACGGCGTGCAGCCGCGCGCCAACGCACTCGTCCCGCAAGGTGGCGGCGACCATTTCGCCGGCCATCGCTGTGCCGGGGAATGGGTGACGAACGCCGTCCTGGAGCGGACGGTGCGCCTCCTCTGCACCGAGACGAGCTACGCCGTGCCGGAGCAGGATCTGCACATCGACCTCGCGCGGATGCCGGCCCGCCCGGCGAGCGGCCTGATCGTTCGGGCCGGAAGATAAGGAGCGCGATACTTGAGCGGACGATGGACGCGGGCCCACGCGCTGCCCATCTTTGGTGCCGCGGAAGCTCCATGCTATACAGCAGCCCGGTGACGACGGGCGGTGGTGGGGCCCGTTCGAGCCACGCCTATCGGAACGGCGCGGCCGCCGCTTCGCAGTCGGAGAGACGTTCAGACTCATGCACCCGTCCCAGCCCACCCGTCGCGTCGTCCGTCTCGCCGCGGCTGTCGCCGTCTCGCTCCTGATCGCCGGGTGCGGCAGCACCAGCAACGAGCCGAAGTATGTGGAGCGCCCGGTCGAGGAGCTCTACAACGAGGGAATGGATGCGCTCGACCAGAGCAACTACGCCACGGCAGCGCGCCTGTTCGACGAGGTGGAGCGGCAGCATCCCTATTCGGTCTGGGCGACGAAGGCTCAGCTCATGGCGGCGCATGCGCACTATGAGAACGATTCCTTCGACGACGCGATCGTGGCGCTCGACCGCTTCATCCAGCTCCATCCCGGCAGCCCGGACATCGCCTTCGCCTACTATCTGAAGGCGCTGACCTACTACAAGCAGATCACCGACGTGGGCCGCGACCAGCGCTCGACCGAACTGGCGCTCAACGCCCTCGACGAGGTGATTCGCCGCTTCCCGAACACGGACTATGCGCGCGACGCGAAGCTGAAGCTGGACCTGACGCGCGACCATCTCGCCGGCAAGGAGATGGAGATCGGCCGCTTCTATCTGAAGCGCGGGCATTGGCTGGCGGCGATCAACCGGTTCAAGAAGGTCGTGGAGCAGTATCAGACGACGACCCACGTGCCGGAGGCGCTGCACCGGATGACCGAGGCCTACCTGGCGCTCGGCCTGAAGGATCAGGCCTATCGCGTGGCGGCCGTGCTGGGGCACAACTATCCTGGCAGCGAGTGGTACATGGACAGCTACGCGCTGCTGGAAGGCAAGGACGTACGGCCACCGTCCGAACAGCCCGGCCTGCTGGGCCGCGCCTGGAACAGCGTCTTCTGATCGGAGCATGCTGACGACGCTGTCCATACGGGATGTCGTCCTCATCGAGCGCCTCGATCTCACTTTCGCGCGCGGATTGTGCGCGCTCACCGGCGAGACCGGTGCCGGCAAGTCGATTCTCCTGGACGCACTGGGACTGGCGCTGGGTGCCCGTGCGGACGCGGGGCTGGTTCGGGCCGGAGCCGAGCGCGCGGTCGTCACCGCCGGTTTCGACCTCGCCGCCGACCACCCGGTCTTCGCGCTTCTCGCCGAACAGGACCTTCCCGCCGACGAGATGATCGTGCGCCGGATCGTGACGCCGGACGGTCGGAGCCGCGCCTTCATCAACGACGAGCCGGTATCCGTCGGCCTGCTGCGGCAGGTCGGCGAGGCGCTGGTCGAGATCCAGGGCCAGTTCGACACGCGCGGCCTGATGGATCCGGCGAGCCACCGCGGACTGCTCGACGCCTTCGGCGCCCACGAGCCGGCGCTGGCAGCGGCCGATACGGCGTGGCGGAACTGGCGCGGGGCGGTCGACGCCTGGGAACGGACGCGCAGCGAGGCGGATGCCGCACGTCGCGACGAGGAGCTGTTGCGGGCGGCGCTGGAAGAGCTGGACAGCCTGGCACCGCGCGTTGGCGAGGAAACCGAACTGGCCGACCTGCGCAGCACGCTGGTCAACCGGGAGCGCATCGTCGAGGCGCTCAACGCCGCCGGTGCGGCCCTCGGCGAGGACAATCGGGTGGCGGCGGCGATCGGTGCGGCGCAGCGCGCGCTGGAGCGGGTCGCGGAGATGACCGGCGGCCTGCTCGACGAGCCGCTGTCCGCCCTGGAACGCGCCTCCATCGAACTCGCCGAGGCGACCGCCGGCATCGAGGCGGCGAGCAGCCGCATCGAAACGGACGGCGGGCGAGCCGAGGACGTGGAGGAACGGCTGTTCGCCCTGCGCGGCGTGGCGCGCAAGCACGGGGTCGAGCCCGATGCCCTGCCCGCACTGCATGCGGCGCTGCGCGAGCGGCTCGAGGCACTCGAAGGCGGCGACATCGCGCTCGACCGGCTGCGCGCCGCCGCCGACGCGGCGCGTACACGCTACCGGGACGCAGCCGCAGCACTCTCCGTCGCGCGCGTCAAGGCAGGGAAGCGCCTGGACAAGGCGGTGACGGCGGAACTGTCGCCGCTGAAGCTGGACAAGGCCGCCTTTCGCACCCGCATCGAGGAACTGCCGGAGACGGGCTGGGGTCCGACGGGGGCCGACCGCGTCGCCTTCGAGGTCGCGACGAATCCCGGCGCGCCGCACGGGCCGCTGGCGCGGATCGCGTCGGGCGGCGAACTCGCCCGGTTCATGCTGGCGCTGAAGGTGGTGCTCTCGCGCTCCGGCAGCGCCGACACGCTGGTCTTCGACGAGGTCGACGCGGGCATCGGCGGCGCCGTCGCCGCCGCGGTGGGCGAACGGCTGGCGCGGCTGGCGGAGACCGTCCAGGTACTGGTGGTGACGCATTCGCCCCAGGTAGCGGCGCGTGCCGGGCGGCACTGGCACGTGGCGAAGCGGGTCGGAGCGACCACGGTCACCGACGTCGAGGAGCTGGATCCCCTCGCCCGCCGCGAGGAGATCGCCCGCATGCTGTCCGGCGCCCGGATCACCGACGCGGCCCGCGCCGCGGCGGACAGCCTGCTCGCCGCGGAAAACGCCTGAATCATTCGGGGAAGTCGACGATGTCATGCAGTGCGGGGCGGCGGTGAAGACGTTCGATCGGATTGCCGTCGAGGATCTGACCGACGAGCAGGCGGCGGCCGAGCTGGAGCGGCTGGCGGCGGAGATCGCCGCGCATGACAGGCGCTACTATGTCGAGTCGGCGCCGACCGTGGAGGATGCGGAATACGACGCGCTGCGGCTGCGCAACGAGGCGATCGAGGCGCGCTTTCCTGGCCTCATCCGCGACGACAGCCCGTCGCAGCGGGTGGGGGCGCCGGTGGCCGAGGGCTTCCGGACCGTCAGGCATGCCCGACCGATGCTGTCGCTGCAGAACGCGTTCGACCCCGATGCGGTGCACGAGTTCGTCGCGCGGGTGCGGCGCTTCCTCAGCCTCGGCGAGGACGAGCCCGTCGAGATGGTAGCCGAGCCGAAGATCGACGGCCTGTCGATCTCGCTGCGCTACGAGAAGGGCCGGCTCGTGCTCGGTGCCACGCGCGGCGACGGCACCCAGGGCGAGGACGTCACCGCCAACATCCGCACGATCGGCGACATACCGAGCAGGCTGAAGGGCGACGCGCCGGACGTTCTGGAGGTGCGCGGCGAGATCTACATGCGCCGCCATGACTTCCGCGACATGAACGAGGCGCGCGAGGCGGCGGGCGAGCCGCTCTACGCCAATCCGCGCAACTCGGCCTCCGGATCGCTGCGCCAGCTCGACCCGTCGGTCACCGCGAGGCGGAAGTTGCGCTTCTTCGGCTATTCCTGGGGCGAGATCAGCGAGCCCGCCGGCGACAGCCAGTGGGCGTTCCTGGAGCGGCTGAAGGCCTGGGGATTTCCGGTCAACCCACTGGTCCGGCGCTGCACGTCGGCCGACGAGGCGCTGGCCTTTTATCGGGAGATCGGCGAGGCCCGCGCCGGGCTGGACTACGAGATCGACGGCGTCGTCTACAAGATCAGCCGCTTCGACTGGCAGGAGCGGCTCGGCATGGTCAGCCGCGCACCACGCTGGGCGATCGCGCACAAGTTCGCCGCCGAGCAGGCGGAGACCGTGCTGGAGCGGATCGAGATCCAGGTCGGCCGTACCGGCGCCCTCACCCCGGTGGCCTATCTGGCGCCGGTGACGGTGGGCGGCGTCGTGGTGCGGCGCGCGACCCTGCACAACGAGGACGAGATCGCGCGCAAGGACGTGCGCGTCGGCGACACCGTCGTCATCCAGCGCGCCGGCGACGTCATCCCGCAGGTCGTCTCCGCAGTCCCGGCGAAACGGCCGAAGGACAGCGTGCCCTTCGTCTTTCCCGACCGTTGCCCCGCCTGCGGCAGCCTCGCCGTGCGGCAGACCGATCCCGAAACCGGGACGCAGGACGTCGTGCGGCGCTGTACCGGCGGCCTGATCTGCCCGGCGCAGGCGGTGGAGCGGCTGAAGCATTTCGTCTCGCGCGCCGCGTTCGACATCGAGGGCCTGGGCCGGAAGCACATCCTCGCCTTTTGGGAAGACGAGCTGATCAAGTCGCCGGCCGACATCTTCCGCCTGAAGAACAGGACGGACGCGCTGGAGTCGCGCGAAGGCTGGGGCCGGCAGTCGGTGACGAAGCTGGTCGACGCGATAGAGCAGCGGCGGACGATCGGACTCGACCGGTTCATCTATGCCCTGGGCATCCGACAGGTCGGCGAGGCGACGGCGCGCCTGCTGGCGCGGCACTACGGCACCGTCGGCGCCTGGATGGAGGCGATGATGGGCGCGCTCGACCCCGAAAGCCCGGCGCGGCGGGACCTGATCGCCATCGACCAGATCGGACCGAGCGTCGCTGAGGACCTGACGGCCTTTTTCGCAGAGGAGCACAATCGGCGGCTGCTCGACGACCTGCTGTCCGAGATCACCGTCACGGCGGTGGAGGCACCGCAGGCGACCTCGCCCATCTCCGGCAAGACGGTGGTCTTCACCGGCACGCTGGAGAGCATGGGCCGGAGCGAGGCCAAGGCGCGGGCCGAGAGTCTCGGCGCCAAGGTCGCCGGGTCGGTGTCCGGCAGCACCGACTATCTGGTCGTCGGCGGCAAGCCGGGATCGAAGGCCACGAAGGCGCGCGAGCTGGGGGTGACGGTGGTGTCGGAGGAGGAGTGGCGCGAGCTGATCGGCGGCTGAGGCGCTGACCGCCCGATTGCTTCCGATCTGGAACGGATCTGCTTCCCGCAGGGTCGATTGTTGACGATCCGGGCCTGACCATCTTCTGGAGCAACCGAGCATCAGGAGACGACGATGATCAGGATTCGACGCAGCGAGGAACGGGGCAAGGCCAATTTCGGCTGGCTGGACAGCCGCCACAGCTTCTCCTTCGGCCATTACCGCGACCCCGCGCACATGGGATTCAGCGACCTGCGCGTGATCAACGAGGACTGGGTGGCGCCGGGAGCGGGCTTCGACACCCACCCGCACCGCGACATGGAGATCGTGACCTGGGTGCTGGAGGGCGCCCTCGCCCACCGCGACAGCCTGGGCAACGGCTCCGTGATCGGACCCGGCGACGTGCAGCGCATGACGGCCGGGACCGGGATCCTGCACAGCGAGTTCAACGCCTCGAAGGATGAGCCGGTGCACCTGCTGCAGATCTGGATCCTGCCGGAGCGCGCCGGCCTTACCCCCGGCTACGAGGAGAAGCGGTTCGCGCCCGAAGAGCTGAGCGGCCGGCTGCGCCTCGTCGCCGCTCGCGACGGCCGCGATGGTGCGGTGACGATCCACCAGGACGCCGAACTTCACATCGGACGCCTGGCAGCGGGCGACAGCGTGACGCATGCCATCGCCGAGGGCCGCCACGCCTGGGTGCAGGTGGCGCGGGGCAGCGTGACGGTGCAGGGGACCGAACTGGCGCAGGGCGACGCGGCGGCGGTCTCGGAGGAGCGCGACCTTCGGATCGAGGCGAGCGCCGACGCCGAGATCCTGCTCTTCGATCTGGCGGCCTAGGCGACGGTCGCTCTGAGGAGGCGGGGGCAGATCATCTGCCTCCGCCTCCCTTGGCGGCGATGTTCATCGCGATACCGATCGCGATGCCGAGGCCGATGCCGAGCCCGACATCGCCGAGCGCCAATCCGATCCCTGCCCCCACCGCGATACCGATGGCGAGATTCAGTGCGGCGCCGGTTCCGTGCATCACGCTTACTCAGCCTGCCTGTCGCGTTGCAGCGTTCGCGAGGCGGCATCGGGCCGATCCGGCCCCCGGTACCACCCCGGCCCCCGCCTTGTACGCTTTGGGAGCGTGCATATATACCCGGCATCGCTCAGGGCCGTTGCCCAATCGCCAACAGGGGTTTTCGGCAGCGCCTGTTCAGGGCTCCGCAAACCTGCTTCTAGAAATGAGGTAGTCGAGAATGGCCAAAGTCATCGGCATCGACCTCGGCACGACGAATTCGTGTGTCGCGGTCATGGAAGGCAAGGACGTCCGCGTCATCGAGAACAGTGAGGGCGCACGGACGACGCCGTCGATGGTGGCTTTCACGTCGGACGACGAACGTCTCGTCGGTCAGTCTGCCAAGCGCCAGGCGGTCACCAATCCGGAGCGCACGCTCTTCGCGATCAAGCGGCTGATCGGTCGCCGGTTCGACGATCCGGTGACGCAGAAGGACGCGGGCATGGTGCCCTACAAGATCGTCAAGTCGGACGGCGGCGACGCCTGGGTCGACGTGGGCGGCACCAAGTATGCGCCGAGCCAGATCAGCGCCTTCATCCTGCAGAAGATGAAGGAGACCGCGGAAGCGCATCTCGGCGAGACGGTGACGGACGCCGTCATTACCGTTCCGGCCTACTTCAACGACTCCCAGCGCCAGGCGACCAAGGACGCGGGCAAGATCGCGGGCCTGAACGTCCTGCGCATCATCAACGAGCCGACGGCGGCCGCCCTTGCCTATGGCCTCGACAAGAAGAATGCCGGCACGATCGCGGTCTACGACCTCGGCGGCGGCACCTTCGACATCTCCGTGCTGGAGATCGGTGACGGCGTGTTCGAGGTGAAGTCGACGAACGGCGACACCTTCCTCGGCGGTGAGGACTTCGACAAGAAGATCATCGACTACCTCGCCGACGAGTTCAAAAAGGAGCAGGGCATCGACCTGCGCGGCGACAAGCTCGCCCTTCAGCGCCTGAAGGAAGGTGCGGAGAAGGCGAAGATCGAGCTGTCTTCGACGACGCAGACCGAGATCAACCTGCCGTTCATCACGGCGGACCAGTCCGGCCCGAAGCACCTGAACATCAAGCTGACCCGCGCCAAGCTCGAGGCGCTGGTCGACGACCTGATCCAGCGGACGATCGGCCCCTGTAAGGCGGCCCTGAAGGACGCGGGCCTGTCCGCCGGCCAGATCGACGAGGTGGTTCTCGTCGGCGGCATGACGCGCATGCCGAAGGTCATCGAGGCGGTGAAGCAGTTCTTCGGCCGTGAGCCGCACCGCGGCGTCAACCCGGACGAGGTCGTCGCCATCGGCGCCGCGATCCAGGGCGGCGTGCTGAAGGGCGAGGTCAAGGACGTCCTGCTGCTCGACGTGACCCCGCTGTCGCTGGGCATCGAGACGCTGGGCGGCGTGTTCACCCGCCTGATCGAGCGCAACACGACGATCCCGACGCGCAAGAGCCAGACCTTCTCGACCGCCGAGGACAACCAGACGGCCGTGACCATCCGCGTCTTCCAGGGCGAGCGGGAGATGGCGGCGGACAACAAGATGCTCGGCCAGTTCGACCTGGTCGGACTGCCGTCGGCGCCGCGCGGCGTGCCGCAGATCGAGGTCACCTTCGACATCGACGCGAACGGCATCGTCAATGTGTCGGCCAAGGACAAGGCGACCGGCAAGGAGCAGGCGATCCGCATCCAGGCCTCGGGTGGCCTGAGCGACGCCGAGATCGAGAAGATGGTCAAGGACGCCGAGGCGCACGCCGAGGAGGACAAGACTAGGCGCGAACTGGCGGAGGCCCGCAACCAGGCGGAAGCCCTCTACCACTCGACCGAGCGCAACCTCGCCGAGTATGGCGACAAGGTTCCGCCGGCCGAGAAGAGCGCCATCGAGGATGCGATGAACGCCCTGAAGGCCGTGAAGGAAGGCGACGACCTCGCCGAGATCAAGGCCAAGACCGATGCGCTCGCGCAGGCGTCCATGAAGCTCGGCGAGGCCATGTACAAGGCCCAGCAGGAGCAGGCGGGCGGTGACGGCGGTGCCGGTCCCGACGCGGGCGGCCCGGCCGGCGGTACCTCGGGCGACGATCGGGTGGTCGACGCCGAGTTCGAGGAAGTCGACGACGACAAGAAGAAGCGCTCCGCCTGAGCGGCGCGCATGTCGACCGACCCCTCGGGGTCATCCTAGCCCGCTTTGACCCCGGCCGGCGCTCCAGCGCCAGCCGGGGTCGTTGCGAGCGGGTCGAGACAGCTTGGTGACACGGCGCATGGCGAAGCGTGACTATTACGAGATTCTCGGCGTACCGCGGAGCGCTGACGCCGAGACGCTCAAGAAGAGCTACCGCAAGCTCGCGATGAAGTGGCACCCGGACCGCAATCCGGGCGACGAGAAGGCGGAGCAGACCTTCAAGGACATCAGCGAAGCCTACGAGGTCCTGAAGGATCCCGAGAAGCGGGCGCTATACGACCGCATGGGACCCGAGGCCTTCGCGCAGGCCGCCTCCGGCGGCGGCGGACCGCGCGGCGGCTTCGACTTCGGTTTCGGCTCCAGCTTCGCCGACATCTTCGACGAGATGTTCGGCGAGATGCGTGGCGGGCGTCGGGCTCAGGGCGTCCAGCGTGGCGCCGACCTGCGCTACAACATGACGATCACGCTGGAGGACACGTTCAAGGGCCGGCAGGCGACCATCAAGGTCCCGACCTCGGTCAGCTGCGAC
>NZ_JBEPTK010000004.1:300000-468721 GCF_040549485.1 Constrictibacter sp. MBR-5 | reverse complement strand
CGATCACGTAGATCCTGCGAAAGTCCTCGACCCATCCATGCCGGCCTCCCTCACCAGCAAGGATCGTGAATCAGAAAACCACGCTCATGGGAATCCCCCACGATTCACATCGACCGGAAACCGCTCTAGCGCCTGTCGGTCACCTTCCCGGACGCGGCGCGTCAGCGCCGCGAGCCGGGACCCGGAGCGCGCGCTGGGAACGCGGGGCTCGGAACTCGGGGTTCGGCGGCGGCGCTGGGTCCCGGATCTGCGCGCTGTCGCGCTTGTCCGGGAAAGTATTCAAGGGATGTTCGATCGTCCCTTCAGCCCGAGGCCGCCGCGGCGGCTTCCTCGGCGATGATCTCGCTGCGGCGCTTCTTGACGCTGGCGGACTTGAGCTGACCGCAGGCGGCGAGGATGTCGCGGCCGCGCGGGGTACGGACGGGGCTGGAATAGCCGCCGTTGGCGACGATGTCGCTGAACCGCTTGATCCGGTCCGGCGTCGAGCATTCGTACGGCGCGCCGGGCCACGGGTTGAAGGGGATGAGGTTCACCTTCGCCGGCACGTCCTTCAGCAAAGCGATCAGCGCACGCGCGTCGGCGTCCGAATCGTTCACGCCCCGCAGCATCACATATTCGAAGGTGATGCGCCGGGCATTGTGGACGCCGGGATAGGTCCGGCAGGCCTCCATCAGCTCGGCGATCGGGTATTTCCGGTTCAACGGTACGAGTTCGTCGCGAACCTCGTCGGTGACGGCGTGCAGCGAGATGGCGAGGTTGCAGCCGATCTCCTCGCCGCAGCGCCGGATCATCGGGACGACGCCCGAGGTCGACAGGGTGATGCGCCGGCGGGAGAGAGCGAGCCCCTCCTTGTCGAGCATGATCTGCAGCGCCGCCTTGACGTTGTCGAAATTATAGAGCGGCTCGCCCATGCCCATCAGGACGACGTTGGTGATTGCGCGGTCTGCCTCCGCCGACGGCCAGTCGTCGAGATGGTCGCGCGCCAGCATGACCTGCTGCACGATTTCCGCCGCACCCAGGTTGCGCACGAGGCGCTGGGTGCCGGTGTGGCAGAAGCGGCAGGTCAGGGTGCAGCCGACCTGCGAGGAGACGCAGAGCGTGCCGCGTTCTTCCTGCGGGATGTGGACCGTCTCGATCTCCTGCCGGTCGGGAAAGCGCAGCAGCCATTTGCGCGTCCCGTCGTTGGAGAGCTGCGCCGTCGCCACCTCGGGCCGGTCAACGGTGTAGTTTGCCTCGAGCAGGGCGCGCACCGGCTTCGACAGGGTGGTCATGTCGGGGAAGCTGCGCCCGCCACGATGGTACAGCCAGTGCCAGACCTGACGCAGGCGGAAGCCGTCGATGCCGTGCGGCGCCAGTTCGGCAGCCAGCTCCTCGCGGGTCAGGCCGATCAGGTTTCGGCGCACGGGCATCGCAGGAACGGCGGCGCCCGTGACGTCGGCAGCGGCGGCAGCGGTCTGGGGCACGGCGGCGGCCTCGACGTTCATGCTCAGCCCTTCTTGCAGACGCGGGTGATCGCCTCGTAGGCCTTGGTGAAGCCCATCAGCGAATAGGTGTCGACCGTCTTGGTGCCGCGGTTCGAGACCGCGGTCACCACCATTTCGGTGCCGCGACGCATCGCGGCGACCATCCGCGCATCCTCGGCGGTGCGCAGCCATGCCGTGTCGCCGCGGGCGAACATCTCGAAGGTCTCGCTGCCGATCCTGGCGCGCGGCGTGCCGTCGCCCTGATACTCGTAGCCGGCGACGATGCTGACCTCGCCGACGACATCGTCGGCGACGCGATGAGTCACCAGGGCGAACACTTCGCCGCGGCGGTCATACTCGCCCTCGCTGCTGGTCGGCTTGCTGGCGATGTAGCAGGCGGGGGAACCTTCCACCGTATAGGTGTATGCCGCCCACGCGCCGAAATCCCCGACGAACTTCGCCTCCTGGGCGTCGGCCGGAGCGGCGAATGCAGGGGACAGGGCGGCAAGGACGAGGAAGGCTGTGGCGTGTCGGCGCATGTTCCACGGGCTCTTCGGTCGGGAAGCCCACAGATATGGGTTCCCGGCCGTTACGCCAACCCTCCGTGGAACGGCGGCCGGCCCGGATGGGGGCCTATCCGGGCCGGCCAGGGGCGCCGGTCAGGGCAACCAGGGCTGCTTGCGGTATTCACGCACCGCATCGGCGCGGGTCATGCCGATGTCGCGCAGCATGCGATCATCGAGTTCCATGAGATGGACGCGCTGCTTCGATCGCTCCTGCCAGTCGAGCACGCGCTCGAAGAGGCGGACGATGCCGAAACCCGAAGCAGCCGGTCTGAAGATGCCGGCCGCACCCTTTGTCATTCCGTTGACCGATGACATGGCGACGACCTTTGTGGTGGATTAGCGAAGTTGATCCGGGCGGCGGCGTCTCTGCCGCCGTCGCTCCGGCTCAGCTATAGGAATGACGCCGCGGGGCGGCTCGCTCAAACGACGTTTTTTCATCGTCCGCATGAGCCGTATTGATCCGAGGAAGTGTCCATGCGCCTGCCACCGCTGAATGCCCTGCGCGTCTTCGAGGCGGCCGCGCGGCACCTCTCCTTCACCCGGGCGGCGGCGGAACTCCACGTCACGCAGGCGGCGGTCAGCCACCAGATCAAGCTGCTCGAGGACGATCTCGGCGTGCCGCTGTTCCGGCGCATGCACCGTGCGCTGCTTCTGACCGACGAGGGACAGCAGCTGCTTCCGTCGGTGCGGGCGGCATTCGACGAACTGTCGACGGCGACGCGGCGACTGCGGGCGGGGGAGCGCGAGGGCATCCTGACCGTCAGCGTCATCCCTTCCTTCGCCGCCTGCTGGCTGGTGCCGCGAATCGGACGTTTCCGCGAGGTCCATCCGGAGATCGACCTGCGCATCGCGGCATCCATACAGGTGACGGATTTCGCCCGCGAGGATGTCGACGTCGGGTTGCGCTACGGCATCGGCCGCTATCCGGAGCTGAACACCTGCCTGCTGATGCGCGAGGAGTATTTCCCCGTCTGCAATCCGGCACTGCTCGGCGGTGCGCATCCGCTCTACACCCCCTGCGACCTGCGCCACCACGTGCTGCTGCACGACGAGCATTTCCCGCACGAGCCGAACCCGGGCTGGCGCGACTGGCTGCACGCGGCGGGCGCCACGCAGGTCAATGCCGAGCGGGGGCCGCGCTTCGGCGATGCCGCGATGATGGTCCAGGCGGCGATCGCCGGGCAGGGCGTGGCGATGGGCCGGACGGCCCTGGTCATGGACGCGATGGCGCAGGGGCTGCTGGTGCGGCCGTTCGACCTGATCCTGCCGGGGAGCTACGGCTACTGGATCGTCTGTCCGCCTGCGAGCGCCGACAAGCCGAAGATCAAGGCGTTCCGGGAGTGGCTGCTGGCCGAGGCCGCGGCGGGGCTGGCGCAGGGGGCGGCGGGGCAGGGCTGACCGGCCCCTTCCCGGTCGGACGCTACCGGCGGGCGGCGGCCCTGCCGACCTCCATCAGCACCCGCGCGCAGATCGCGCGGTCGGGATAGCCGGTGGTCTTGCAATCGATCTCCGCCTGGGCGAGGCGGTCGAGCGCCGCCGCCAGCCAGGGCTCCGGCCAGCGTTTGGCCTGGGCCTGGAACTCGTTGGTCTGCTTCCAGAACACCTTTGGCTTCAGCATGCCCGCCGCCTGGGGTAGCGCCATGCCCTTGGCGATGCGCGCCGCCGTGACATGAAGGCGACGGAAGTGCTCGGACGCCGCGCGGAGGATGCGGATGGGACTTTCCCCGGCGGCGTAGGCACGGTCGAGCGACTGGAGCAGGCGGTCCATATCGCCCGAGCCGGTGGCAAAGGCGACGTCCTGCAGCGAGAGATCGGCCGCGTCGCCGACGCTGGCCTCGACGTCCGCGACGGTCGCGGTCCCGCCGGCGCCGACATAGAGCGCCAGCTTCTCGACCTCGTTGCGCGTCATGATTCGGTCGCCGCCGAGGCGGGCGGCCAGCACCTCCAGCGCGTCCTGCTCGATCCTTACCTTGGCCGCGGACAGCGTCCGGGCGATGAAACCCTCGAGTTGGTCGCCCTCCTCGACGTAGCAGGCGATCGCCGCCGCGATCTTGGCGTCCTCGAAGAGCTTGCGCAGGGCCGAGCGGGCCGGCAGGTCCGACGCCTCGGCGACGACGAGGGCATCGCCCATGGGATCGTCCAGGAATCGCTCGAAGGCGGTCGTCTCGCCGTCGCCGACGCCGCGGATCCGGACGACGCGGCGGCCGCCGCCGAAGGCGATCGACGCCGCCTCATCGGCGAGCCATGCCGGGTCGGCACGCAGCGCCGCGCCGGTGGTCTCGGCGACACGGAAGGGATCGCGAAGGTCGGCCACCACGGTGCGCGCCAGTGCGGCGGCGCGCTCGCGCACCAGTCCGTCGTCGGGGCCGAATAACAGGACGGCCCGGATGGCGGGGTCGGGCCGGGCGACGAAGGCATCGGCCCGGGCGGGCTGTATCTTCATCGCAGCGCCCCGTTCAGCGTGCGGTGCCCGAGCCGGCGCCGTGGCGTTCGAAATAGATGGCGAGGCGGGTGCGGAGCTCTTCGGCGAGCCGCCGGAGCGCCGCATCGCGGGCATCCTCTTCGCCGGCACGGGTGGCGACGTCGGAGGCGACGACGTTGTAGCTGTTCACCGCGCGCGCCTGCCCGCTGGTCAGGACGGCGCCGCCGTTCAGGTCGGTCAGGACGTAACTCGCCCACATGCTGACGTCGCGGCGCGTGGCGGTCTCGTCGCGGCGGATGGCGACGTCCGCGGTGTCGCTCCGCAGTTTCACCTGGAGCCCATAGCGCGCCGGGCCGCCGGTCCCGCGCGGGTCGAGCAGCAGTTCCAGATGCGTGCGGAGTTGCTGGCCCGGCCGGTCCGGGATGTTGCCGACCTCGACCGCCGCGAGCTCAGGGGAGACGCCGCTGCCGCCGTCGCTTGTGCCGTACAGTGGCTTGAACCCGCAGGCCGGCAGCGCGAGGGCGAGCAGCAGGACCGCGGCCCGCGCAACGCGCATGCGCCTAGGCGACGACATTGACGACCTTGTTCGGCACGACGATCACCTTGCGCGGCGAACGGCCTTCCAGAAGCTTCTCGACGGCCGGCAGGGCGAGGGCGGCCGCTTCGGCCTGCTCCTTTCCGGCGTCGCGCGGCAGGGCGATCGTGCCGCGCAGCTTGCCGTTCACCTGTACCGCCAGGGTGATCTCGTCGTCCACCGTCAGCGCGGCGTCGGCTTCCGGCCACGGCGTGGCGACCAGGGGCGTCTCGTGGCCCAGCTGCAGCCAGAGCTCCTCGGCGAGGTGCGGGGTGATCGGCGCGATCAGCCGGACGACCGCCTCGATGCCTTCGCGCAGGACGGCGCCGGCACCGGGCTCGGTGCTGCCGTCCAAGGGGGCGATCGCGTTGGTCAGTTCGCGGATGCGGGCGACCGCCTTGTTGAAGTGGAAGCGGTCCAGGTCGTCGGTGACGCCGGCGATGCCCTTGTGGATCGCCTTGCGGGCGTCGAGCAGCGCTGCGGACAGGTCGGCGGGGGGCGGCGTACCGGGGCCGGGGAGGGCGGCCTGCGGCTCGTTCACCAGGCGCCAGAGCCGGTTGAGGTAGCGCCAGGCGCCGTCGGCGCCTGCCTCGGTCCATTCGAGGTCGCGATCCGGCGGGCTGTCCGACATCATGAAGAGGCGCGCGGTGTCGGCGCCGTAGCTCTCGATGATGTTCTCGGGATCGACGACGTTCTTGCGCGACTTCGACATCTTCTCCGAACGGCCGACCGTGACCGGCGTGCCGTCGTCGATGCGGACGACCGTACCGTCGGCCCTGCGGTCCACCTCCTGGGGCAGCAGCCACTTGCCGTCCGGGGCGCGATAGGTCTCGTGGCAGACCATGCCCTGGGTGAAGAGGCCGGCGAACGGCTCGGCGAGGTCGAGATGGCCGCAGTCGCGCAGGGCGCGGGTGAAGAACCGCGAGTAGAGCAGGTGCAGCACCGCATGCTCGACGCCGCCGATATACTGGTCGACGGCCATCCAGTACTGCACCGCTTCGCGGTCGAACATGCCGTCGTCGTGCGGCGAGCAGAAGCGCAGGAAATACCAGGACGATTCGAAGAAGGTGTCGAACGTGTCCGTCTCGCGCTCGGCCGCAGCACCGCATGTCGGGCAGGCGACGTGCTTCCAGGTCGGGTGCCGGTCGAGGGGGTTGCCGGGTGCGTCGAAGGTGACGTCCTCGGGCAGAGTGACGGGCAGCTGGTCGCGCGGCACCGGGACCGTGCCGCAGGCCGGGCAGTGGATGACGGGGATCGGGCAGCCCCAGTAGCGCTGGCGCGAGACGCCCCAGTCGCGCAGGCGGTAGACCGTGGTGCGCTCGCCCGCCTTCAGCGATTCGAGCCGCTCGCCGACGGCGCGCTTGGCGTCGGGCACCGACATGCCGTCTAGGAAGCGCGAATTGAACAGGCTGCCGTCGCCGGTATAGGCCTCGGTGCCGATCGTGAAACTCGCCGGGTCGGCGCCGGGCGGCAGGACGACCGGCGTCACCGGGCGGCCGTACTTGCGGGCGAAGTCCAGGTCGCGCTGGTCGTGGGCCGGGCAGCCGAAGATGGCGCCGGTCCCGTATTCCATCAGCACGAAATTGGCTACGTAGACCGGGAGTTCGATCGTCTCGTCGAGCGGGTGGACGGCGCGCAGGCCGGTGTCGAAGCCCTTCTTCTCGGCGGTCTCGATCGCCGCCTCGCTGGTGCCGGTGCGGCGGCAGTCGGCGATGAAGTCGGTCAGTTTCGGGTTGCCGGCAGCGAGTTCCGCGGCGAGCGGGTGGTCGGCGGAGATCGCGCAGAACGAGGCGCCGAACAGCGTATCGGGCCTGGTCGTGTAGACTTCCAGCGTGTCGTCGCGGCCCTTCAGCGGGAAGCGGACACGCGCACCGTCGGAGCGGCCGATCCAGTTCTCCTGCATCAGCCGAACCCTGTCGGGCCAGCGGTCGAGGGTCTTCAGCGATTCGAGCAGTTCGTCGCCATAGGCGGTGATGCGCAGGAACCACTGCGCCAGCTTGCGCCGCTCGACCGGGGCGCCGGAGCGCCAACCGCGGCCGTCGATCACCTGCTCGTTGGCGAGCACGGTGTTCTCGACGGGATCCCAGTTGACCCAGGACTCCTTCTTGTAGGCGAGGCCCTTGTCCAGGAAGTCGAGGAACATCGCCTGCTCGTGCCGGTAGTATTCCGGCTCGCAGGTCGCGATCTCGCGGCTCCAGTCGTAGGAGAGGCCCATGGACTGGAGCTGGCGGCGCATGGTCGCGATGTTCTCGCGCGTCCACTTGCCCGGATGCACCTTGGCCTCGAAGGCGGCGTTCTCGGCCGGCAGGCCGAACGCGTCCCAGCCCATCGGGTGGAGTACGTTGAATCCGCGCGCCGTCTTGTAGCGCGCCACCACGTCGCCGAGGGTGAAGTTGCGGACGTGGCCCATGTGGATGCGCCCCGAGGGGTAGGGGAACATCTCCAGGACGTAGTATTTCGGGCGCTCGGGGTTGGCCTTGGCCGCGAAGGCGCCGCGCGCCTCCCAGGCGGCCTGCCAGCGCGATTCGACAACCTTGGCATTATAGCGGGACATGCGACCCCTCCGCGGGCCCGGCGCAGTTGAAATTCACGAAACCGTCGGCCGGTTGCCGCGAACCGCGTCGCCGGCCCCCGCTGTTCTAACGAATGTGGCGCGGCGCGCGAAGCGATCCGCGTACGAACGCCGCCCGGGCGACCGTCACTGCCGGCCGGCCACGCGCAGTTCGCGGGCACGGGCGAGAATGCTGTTCTCGAGTTCGGTCGCGAGCTTGGTGTCGACTTCGGCATTGACCCAGTCCGGGCCGCTGCGCCGCTGCTTGAACAGCGCCACCCGGACACCGTCGGCACGGAGCTGCCGGTCGAGAATGTAGACGGTGGCCTTGAAGCGTTCGTCCGGCGCTTCGGGCGGCGCATACCAGTCGGTGATGATCACGCCGCCGAAGGGATCGGCCGAGGCGAGAGGCATGAAGGCGACCGTATCGAGCGAGGCACGCCAGAGATAGGCGTTGACGCCGATCCCGCTGCCGCCACCGCCCTCCGCATCCCGGCTGCGGTTGCCGCCGCCGAAGAGATTGATCCCGCCTTCACCAAAGAGGCCTTGAGGCTGGCCGTACTCGGGATTGTTCGCGCCCGAGGTCGTCTGGCCCTTGTCGGGGTAGCGCTGCTCGACCTTCGCATCGGAGGCGCAGCCCGCAGCGAGCCCGGTCAATACCGCCACGGCGGCGAGATGGGTGAGTGTCCGACGCATATGCTGTTCTTCCGATCCTCGTTCGCCTCAATCCCCCGAATCCGGAGGCCCCCGAAGCCGGGCGAATATAGGGAGAGGTCGGGGCGATGTTAACAGCGGTCGCTGCCGGGGGCGGCAGAGCGGCCGCCACAGTGCTTGTGGCAATGACGCCACAGTGTCCGATTTAAAGCACAAGTGCCTTTCTGACGGCTTTGTCACCGGCGGTCCGATGGATAGGATCCGTCCTGCTTGTACAGACCTTCTGCCGGCCGGTCATTTCGGTCGGGAGCCGGCAGGCAGAGCGGCGACGGACCTGAGGGGCGTCGGCGCGTGTGTGGATCCGAAAGGAGAACGATAGTGAGAAAGACCCTTCTTGCCACCACCGCGCTGGCGGCGGCGACCGGCATGGCGGCGATTGCCAGCCCCGCGAGCGCTGCTGAGCGCCTTTCGCTCGGTGTGCATGGCTACTTCCAGGCCTATTTCGGCTATCTTGAGGCCGACAATGACCAGAATCGTCGCAACGTCGACTTCTTCCGCGAGGCCGAAGTCCACTTCCGCGGCGAAGTCGCGCTCGACAACGGCATGAAGGTCGGTGTCGACGTGCAGCTCGAAGCCGAGACCTGCGGCGACCAGATCGACGAATCCTACCTCTACTTCCAGGGCGACTTCGGTAAGGTCGTTCTCGGCTCCGAGAACTCGGCCGCCTACCTGATGTCCTACGGTGCGCCGGCCGCCGACGCCAACTTCGACGGCGCGGATCCGAACTACAGCCCGTACGGTGTCGGCTTCGCCTATGCGCCGAACATCACCAGCGACTCCGACAAGATCACCTACTTCACGCCGCGCTTCGCCGGCTTCGGCTTCGGTATCTCCTGGACGCCGGACAACACCGAGGACGGTGGCGCTGGTTCGACGGTTCCCGCGGTCGACAACAATATCGGTGCCCAGGAAGACGTCATCGAAATGGGCCTGAACTACGAGAACAAGTTCGGCGATTTCGGTGTCCTGGCCGGTCTGACGTACAGCTTCGGTAACCTCGAAGCGAACAACGCTGCCGGTGACTTCGACGATCGGTCGAACTGGACGGCGGGCCTGAATCTGTCCTTCGCAGGATTCACCGTCGGCGGCGGCTATTTCACGGACAACCAGGGTCTTGATGGCAGCCAGGACCGCGACGTCTGGGCGGCCGGCCTCGCGTGGGCCAATGGTCCGCTGCGCCTCGGCGCTTCGGTCGCCATGCAGGAAGACGACAGCGCTGCCGACAACGATGTCGACCGCTACACGATCGGCGCGCAGTACGTCTACGCCCCGGGCATGCAGCTCCGTGCGACGGCGCTGTACTACGACACTCAGACCGGCAACCCGAACGACTTCGACGACGCGATCGTCGCCGTCGTCGGTACGGTCATCAGCTTCTGATCTCGCCGGCCCGGCGAAAGCCGGGCCGCGTCGGATTGGGGGGGAGGGGGAGCGGGCCTTGCGGCCCGCTCTTTTCTTTTGCGGAGCGCGGGCGTCTGGCCCACCCCTTCGCCCCGGTGCCGCATCGCTCCGATGGAAGAAAAGGGGCGGGTGAGACGCCCGCGCTCCGTCAGAATGCGCGCTTGATCCGGCCCCAATCGTCGATAGCATCCTCCTGTCCGGGCACGATCTGGATCGTGAACTGCCCATAGCCTGCCGCGCGCAGCGCCTCGACGCGCTGCTTCAGCGCACCTTCCTCGGCGGTGAAGCTGGTCGAGCGGATGAGATCCGCCGTGACGAACCGGCGTTCCTCCGGCTTCACGAACATCAGATGCCCGCGATGGTTCTGCAGGTAGGGCGCGTCCGTCGGCTCGAAGCCCCGCGCCACCTTCACGTATCCGTCGACCGCTTCGGCCAGTTCGCCCGAGACCGGCGTGCTGTTCGGCAGTCCGGCGAGCGCCTCGTCCGCGGCGCGGTGCAGGATGACTGCGGCGCGCGGCCCGGCCTGTGCCATGGCGCGCTCCGAATCGGCAGGCTCGCCGTCCTTCAGCACACAGCCCAGGGCGAATGCCGTGGCCGAAAGATCGCCGGTGTCGCGCCCGGCGGCGGTCCAGCTCTGCCGCATGCCTTCCAGTCCGGTGATCGCCGTGTCGACGTCGCCGATGAAGTTCAGCCAGCCGGCGCCGAGCTTCGCCGCCAGTGCGCGTCCCTTCGGGCCGTAGGCCGAGACGTGCAGCGCCACCGGGTCGCGGGTGTTGATCAGGCCGATCTCGGGGTTGAGGAAGCGGATCTTGCGTCGCTGGCCTTCGAAAGCTGCCTCGACGGTCTCGTCACGCAGAAGCGCCATGACGACACGGATATACTCTTCCATCTCGGCGAGCTTGATCGCGCCGAGACCCATCGCCCGCCGTCCCGTGAATCCCGTGCCGACGCCGAAGTCGATCCGGCCGGGTGCGAGCTGGTTCAGCGAGGCGAAGGCGTTCGCCGCGACCGGGGCGATGCGGTTGGACGGAATGAGGACGCCGGTGCCGAGACGGATTCTGCTCGTCTTCATCGCCGCCGCACCCATGGCGACGAAGCAGTCCGCGCTGAGCATCTGCGTGTCGTAGAACCAGGCGTGGGTAAAGCCGAGTTCCTCGGCGCGCTGGACGACCTTCCACGAGTCGGCCGCCGTGGCGACCGCGATGCCGAAATCCATCCGGGTGCTCCCTCGAATCGTTGGTTGCACCCATAGTGTCACCGGCCGGCGGCGCCGGTCCAGGCGAGCGCCGCCGTCGCGGCGCCGCCATCGGCCCTCAGTTCAGCGGCTTGCCGAGCCGGCCGGCGAGATCCTGTACGAACTGCCACGCGACACGGCCCGAGCGACCGCCGCGCGTCATGGACCATTCGTTCGCCTCACGCCGCAGCTCCTCGTCCGAGATCGCGAGGCCGTAGCGCGCACAGTAGCCGGAGACCATCGAGAGGTAGGTGTCGTGGTCACAGGTGTGGAAACCGAGCCACAGGCCGAAGCGGTCGGACAGCGAAACCTTCTCCTCGACCGCTTCGCCGGGGTTGATCGCGGTGGCGCGCTCGTTCTCGATCATGTCGCGCGGCATCAGGTGTCGCCGGTTAGACGTGGCGTAGAAGATCACGTTGGCCGGCCGGCCCTCGAGTCCGCCCTCCAGCACGGCCTTCAGCGACTTGTAGCTGGCGTCGCCGCCGTCGAAGGACAGGTCGTCGCAGAACAGAACCCAGCGCCGGTCGGTCTCGCGCAGGATGTGCAGCAGGTCGGGAAGCGTTGCGAGGTCCTCGCGGTGGATCTCGACCAGGGCGAGGGCGCCGGGAGCCTCCTGGTTCACCTGGGCATGCGCCGCCTTGACGAGCGAGCTCTTGCCCATGCCGCGCGCGCCCCAGAGGAGGGCGTTGTTGGCCGGCAGGCCCTGGGCGAAGCGCCGCGTGTTGTCGAGCAGGGTCTCGCGAACATGGTCAACGCCGCGCAGTAGGCCGATCTCCACCCGGCTGACCTTGGGCACCGGCTCGAGGCGGCCGCCCGGATGCCAGATGAAGGCGTCGGCCGCGGTGACGACGGTTGCGGCGGGCGGCGGCGGTGCGAGCCGCTCCAGCGCATCGGCGATCCGCTGGAGCGTGGGGAGGAGATCCGAATCGGGCACGGGGCGTGACTTCCTGCGGGAAAATCGGGGGCGGACCCTAGCACAGCAGGAGGCGGGATCAATCGGGGCCACGACCCGCAGTGCCCGTCGGCCGCCACGCCATCCTTGACGCCGCGCGTCCGGCCCGCCGGAATGGGGCATCCATGCGGAGGACGCGATTTGAGCGACAAGAACGCAAACACCTACCCGATCGAACTGACGGCGCCGGATATTTCTCCCTACCGGCAGGGGAATGTCGGCATCGACTATGTCCACACCTTCGATTCGGGCCGGCCGGGGCCGCACGTCATGGTCTGCGCCTTGACCCACGGCAACGAGATCTGCGGCGCGATCGCCGTGGATTTCCTCTTCCGCCAGGGAATCCGGCCGCCGCAGGGCAAGCTGACGCTCGCCTTCGTCAATCCGGAGGCGCATGCCCGCTGGGATCCGACCAATCCGAACGCCTCGCGCTTCGTCGAGGAGGATATCAACCGCGTCTGGACGGAGGACCAGTTGGACGGGCCGCGCGACACCGCGGACCTGCGGCGGGCGCGCACGCTGCGGCCGCTCTTCCATGAGGTGGACTATCTGCTCGACCTGCACTCCATGGGAACGCGGCACGAGCCGGTGACGCTCTGCTACGGCCTGCAGAAGGAGCGGGACCTGGCGCGCAAGGTCGGATATCCCGCGGCGATCGCGTGCGGGCCTGTGTTCGCGCCGGGGCGGCGGATCATCGAATACACGCCGTTCAACGATACGTCCAACGGCCGCGCGGCACTGTTGGTCGAGTGCGGCCAGCATTGGGAGAAGTCGGCCGGCGACGTGGCGCTCGACACGTCACTCTATTTCCTCAAGGCGCTGGATGTGGTCGACGCGGATTTCGCCCAGCAGCACCTGACGGTGAAGCAGCCGCCGCGCCAGCGGATGATGGACGTGACGGACGGCATCGCCGCGCAGACCGACTCGTTCCGCTTCGCCGAGAACTTCATCGGGTTCGAGCATTTCCCGAAGGCGGGCGCGCTGGTCGCCACCGACGACGGCCGCGAGATCCGCACGCCCTATGATGACTGCATCCTACTGATGCCGAACCACCGCGCCCGCAAGGGACAGCGCGCGGTCCGGTTCACCAGGCTCGTCGAGGGCTGAAGGTCAGCGTGGCCAGTTGCGCAGCGCCAGGAAGCCGCCGTCGACGGGGATGAGCGCCCCGGTCACCCAGCGCGACTCGTCGCTGGCGAGATAGACGGCGGCCCAGCCGATGTCCCAGCCGGTGCCCTCGGTCTGCAGCGGTACGCCGCGGCGCCGTCGCTCGCGGGCGGCCTCGTCATAGTGGCCGACCATCGGCGTGAACACCGTGCCGACGATGATGCAGTTGCAGCGGATGCCCTCGGCCGCATAGTCGGCGGCGACCGACAGGGTGAGGCCATGCAGGCCGGCCTTGGTCGTCGTGTAGGCGACGGCACCGGTCTCGCGCATCAGCCCGGTGGCCCCGGCGATCGACGAGATGTTGATGATCGATCCGCCGCCGCGCTTGCGCATTTCGGGCAGGCAGGCGCGGATGCAGAGCAGGGTGCCGGTGAGGTTCACCTGGAACATCTCGTTCCACTGCTCGAGCGAGGCGGTCTCCGCAGTCCCCGGACCGCCGATCCCGACATTGTTGTGCAGGATGTCGACGCCGCCGAACCGCTCGGTCGCGAAGGCGGCCATGGCGTCGGCGGTGCCGGTCTCGCTGACGTCGCCGGCGAACACGGCGGCCTCGCCGCCCTCGGCCGCGATTCGGTCGGCCAGCGCCCGGCCGCGCTCGGCGCTGCGGTTGACCAGCACGACCTTGGCCCCCTCGCGGGCGAACAGCAGTGCCGCCGCCGTTCCGTTGCCGATGCCCTCGCCGCGCGGCGCCGCACCGGTCACGATCGCCACCTTGCCCGCCAGCCGACCTTCAGTCGCCATCGTCCCGCTCCTGCTCGTCCCGAATCGCGGCGATCCTGGCCGAGGAGGGCGCCGAGGGCAATGCGGGCACGATGAGCGCAGTGGGTTCGAGAAGATCGGGGGGTAGAAATGCGTGACGGCCGGCGTTGGGGGGGGAACGCCGGCCGTCACAGGAGCGGGACTCTCCCGAAAGAGAGGTTCACGTGGTTCGACGGTATCGCCCGCGCCCCGCTCCCGTATTCACATCAAACACCCCGATCGTGGCGGCAATGTGGCCTGCGGCGAGAAAAATGCCGATGGCCCTGTCGCGGACGCGGCCTTCAATCTTGCACGGCACACGTGCATTAGAGGATAAGGCAATCGGAATGCCGCTTCGAACTGCGTCCGGATTTCAGCGAATCCCGCGGCGCGAGCGGAAGGGCATTTTGAGGCCAGCGAGCCAACTCCCCAGACGGCGGACGGACTCGAACCACGGCAGGTCCGCTCCTGTCGCACGCAACCCATGCGCGAGTTTCGCGCCGCCAGGATGTCTTTCTATGAAGAAGTGTTTGGTCGCTGTCCTATTGTTCGTCGTGGCTGGCTGTTCGACCTACACGCCTCAGCGCTACAGCATCTCCGCGGACAACAACGTCGCACTGAAGGCGCTTAATGTCGGAAACGTCAATGTCGGCCCCTTCACCGGCCCCGTGGGCTTCGACCCGGGCTGCCGCGCGGCGGGCCCGATCGGCCTTCCGGACGGCATGACCTTCGAAGGCTATGTCCAGAAGGCCCTAATGGACGAACTCAAGGTGGCGGGAATGTTTGACGCGGCAACTCCGCGCGTGACGTTGTCCGGTGCCGTCGAATCCCTGGCCTTTTCTTCGATGACTGGACTGACCGGAGGAACGTGGGATATCACCTTGCGGGTGAGCTCATCGAACGGCCGGTCGGTCGTCGTCTCGGAACATTACGCGTTCCGAAGTGGGTTCGTTGCCGACACGGCATGCAAGCAGACGGCGGAGGCGTACTACCCGGCCGTTCAGAACTTGATCAACAAGCTGGTCACGCATCCGCAGTTCCGCGATCTCATCACAGCGTGACCCATCGTATCGTAGCATAATCGAGACGGCCCGATCTCTGCATAGGACGTCGTCCGTCTGCGGGGACTTCCTAGTATGGCTCTTGTTTACGCCGTCGTCGTGATCGGCGCCGTCATCGGTGGCTTCATCCAGGGCCTTTCGGGGTTCGCATTCGCCCTGGTGGCGATGTCTATCTGGGCGTGGGTGCTGGATCCCGCGGTGGCGGCCGTGCTGGTCGTGTTCGGCGCCACGACCGGCCAGGTGATGGGCGCCATTTCGACACGCCTGCGCTTCGACGCGCGGCGTGCGGCGCCTTATCTCATCGGGGGGTTGATCGGCATTCCGATCGGGGTGCGGGTGCTGCCCTATCTCGATCCCCACACGTTCAAGTTCGGGCTGGGAACATTCCTGGTCCTCTGGTGCCCGACGATGCTGACCATCCGCAGCCTGCCGCGGGTCACCGCGGGCGGGCGGGCGGCCGACGGCGTGATCGGCGTGATGGGCGGCATCATGGGCGGAATCGGTGGCGTGAGCGGCCCGATTCCGACGCTGTGGATCACCATGCGCGGCTACGGCAAGGACATCGAACGCGCGCTCATCCAGACGTTCAATCTCGCGATCCTATCCTGCACGCTGGCGGTCTACACGGCGTCGGGCCTCGTCACCGCGGATCTGCTGCCGCTGTTCGGCGTGGTCGCCGCCGCCGTGCTGATTCCGTCCTGGCTCGGCGCGCGGCTCTACAAGGGCATCGCGGATGTCGCTTTCCGCAGGATCGTGCTCTGCCTGCTGGCTGTCTCGGGGGTGATGCTGATCGCCTCTTCGGTCGGGCAGGTGATCGGCTGGAACTGAGGCGGCGGCCGTCGAGCCAGCCGTGCGGTTTCGCGCCCTTCCAACCGCCGATGAGGCGGGCCATATTCTGCGCCGTCGGCATCTTCGGCGGAGATCTCGCCGGTTCGGCCGGCGGGGTATGGAGGATCGGATGATCGCCAGCGGTCTTGGAACACCGGACGCCAAGGGAGCGACGCAACTCGCGATCCTGGGCGTCGTCTGCCGGGCGCCGGCGCTCGGCATGGAGATCGTGTCGCTGGTCAAGCACATCGTCGGGCGCGCATGGCAGCCGACATCGGATGTGATCGCGATGAACCTGGACGAACTGCTGAACCGCGGACTCATCGAGAAGGAAGGGGCGGGGCGAGGCTGGGACACCACGCGCTACGCGATCACCGACACAGGTCAGACGCTGCTGCACGAACTGCTGCTGCGCCCGATGCAGGGTACGTCGGGCCAACTCGATCCGAATACCGTTGCTCTGAAGGTGTGCTTTCTCGACCTGCTGTCCCGACAGGAGCAGGAGACACAGCTCGACGGAGTGATCGCGAGCTACGGCACGGAGATCGCCCATCTGCGCGAGGCGATTCGCCGATGCGCATGCGACTGGCCCTACGTGCCCGGCTGGATGGAGCTCGAACTCCGGCGCCTGGAGGCGGAGCGCGACTGGTTCGCCGACATCAGGGCCGGTTCCACCGCGCGCGCGCCGGTCACTGCGGCTGCCGGCGCCTGATCAGGGAAAGGCGCAGTCGTCTGCGGTGACGTAGACGAAGCCGCGCGGGTCGCCTGCGGCGATGGTAAAGCGGTATTCCCGCTTGTTCTGAACGACGGAGTGGGTCAGCGGCAGGATCCCGGACACCTCCGACGTCCGTCCTCCGAGCTGGATGAACCGGATCGTGACGGGCTTGGCCGGATCGTAATAGCCGTGCGGGCTGCCGCTCGGACCGATCGCCGACTGGCCCTCGCCGGTGATCCGGATGGTTCCGTCGGCGAAGGCGATCGTGTCGTTGCCACCGCTGGAGTTCGCCGTCGGGAGGATGAAGCGGCGCGTATCCGGTCGGCCGGCGCAATTGTCCTTGGCGTCGGTGGCGCCGATGACGAAGGCCAGCCGATCCGCGGACACGCCCTGTGCGATGCGCTGCTGGGCGAGCTGGAAAATCTCCTTGGCCTGCCCGGTGGGGACGTCCTGGCGGTAGCGGGTCTGCCATTCCGCCTCGCGCTGACGGGCCGCCTCGATCCCTGCGGCGAGTGCTTCGCGCTCCTGGCGGATATCGACCAGCGCCGCGGTGAGCCGGTCGATCTCGGTCCGCAGCTCGCGTACTTCGCGCTCGGCGAGGAATGCGCCGGTCCTATAGGCCCAGAAGCCCAGGACGGCGAAGACCGCGAGCATGAAGACCCACTTGATGATCGCCAGACGGCGCCGCCTGCGCTGCCGCAGCCGGCTTTCGTGGAGACCCAGGGTCATCAGACGGCCAACTCCCTCCGCGCCGTTCGAGTGCGCGCCCACCTTTGGCGGAGGGCGGCGCAGGTGTCAACATCGTGAACCGCAGAATCGTGCGGTGCGCGACCGTCAGCTGTTGCCCTTGCGTGCGCTGGCCAGCATGTCCCGCAGCGTGCTGCGGCTCACGGCGCCGGGGGTGATTCCGTTGCGGGTGATGAATGCCGGGGTTCCACGGATGTTCAGCGCGTCGGCCAGTTCCATGTTCCGGCGCAGCGTCGCGTCGACGTCCGGGTGCTGCATGTCGGCACGCAGCTTCTCCATGTCGAGGCCTTCGCCCTCGGCGATCGCGTAGATCGCCTCCGCGTCGAGTTCGCCGCGGTGGTTCATGAGCGCGTCGTGGACCTGGGCGTAGCGGTCCTGCATCTTCGCAGCCAGCGCGACGCGAGAGGCGATGATCGACTCGGGGCCGAGGATCGGGAACTCCTTCATCACGATCCGGACCTTCGGGTCCTCCTCGATGAGGGCGTTGATCTCGGGCGTCATCCGCTTGCAGTAGCCGCAGCGATAGTCGAAGAACTCGACCAGGGTCACGTCGCCCTGGGGGTTGCCGATGACCGGGTCGGTCTCGATGCCGCCGATCTCGTCCCACATCGCGGCGATGCTCTCGTTGCGCTTCTCCGCCTCGAGTTGCTCCTCGCGCGCCTGAAACGCGCGGATCGCATCGATCACGAGATCCGGCTTCTCCGCGAGATAGGCCTGGACGATGCCGCGTACGTCCGCCTCGGTAAGTGCGGGCGGCGTCGGCTCGGGGGCTGGCGTCGTCAGCCACGTCGCGCCGACGGCGCCTCCGAGCGCGACGACGGCTCCCCCCAGGAATGCGACGGCTGTAACGACGCGCATAGACGCGAACTCCTCGATTGTCATGGGCCGGCATGTTGTGGACCGGCGGTGGCGGGCTATTGGCCCGCTTCGGCGATGGCGGTTTTGATCGGCGGTCTCGCTATTTCGGCCGCCGATCGGCGGCGCGCTTCAGATCGTCGGCGCGGAGCCATTGCGGCGACCCTTCGGGCAGGGTGCGCCGCGCCCGTTCCGCCTGAAAGCGTGCCTCCTCGCGCGCCCCACGCAGCATGGCGGATTCCGCGAGCGCGAGCGAGGCATTCGGGATGTCGCCGTTGCGGCCATAGGCGATGCCCAGCAGGCGCCAAGCGCCGGCGTTCTGCGGCTCGAGCCGGACGACCTCGCCCAACTGCCGTTCCGCCTCCTCGAACCGCGCGCTGTCGCCCAATTCGATGAGCGCCCGCGACAGTTCGAGCCGTATCAGCGCGGAATCGGGCCGGAGCTGTGCCGCCCGCTCGTAGGAGGGCACCGCCTCGGCGGCGCGGCCGTTCTCGAACAGCATCTGGCCGCGCAGTTCGTGGAAATAGGGGTCGTTCGGATGCTCGGCGATCAGGGCGTCGATCTCCGGGACGGCCTGCTTCAGGTCCGCGGCGCGATAGTGGGCGATCGCGCGTGCGTACCGCGCTGCCAACGACGTGTCGCTCGCCGGGTACTTTCGCAGGGTCGTCGTCGGCGCATTGAGGAAGCCGTCCAGCTTGGCGATCATGCGCGCATGATAGCCGTAGAAGGCTTCGGGGTACCGCGCGTCGCGGTAGGGGGAGCGGACGGCGTGTTCCCTGGCGGAGGCGACGCGCTCCCGCGTGATCGGATGGCTGCGGAGGTACGGGTCCTGCATCGTGCTCGACAGGAGTTCCTGATCTGCCAGCACTCCGAGAAACTCCACGAGCCCCTGCGACGACCATTGCGTCTGATCGAGGAAGCGCAGCGCGGCATGGTCCGCCGCCGACTCCTGGGCGCGGCTGTACTGCAGGAAATTGCGCATCGCCATGCTGGTGCCGCCGGCGGCGATCGCGGTGCCGAGGCCGCCCTCGCCGCTCGCCACCGCGGCGGCGGCGCCCAACACCGCCGCCAGCACCGACTGAATCGACGCGTTCTCCATCTCGTCGCGCACGCGGACCAGATGGCCGCCGGCGATGTGGCCGGTTTCATGGGCGATCACGCCGATGAGCTGGCCGGGCTCGCTGGTCCGCTGGATGAGCCCCGTGTTGAGAAAGAGGTTCAACCCGCCAGCGACGAAGGCGTTGAGGCTCGCGTCGTTGACGAGATGGATGTCGACATCGTTCGGCGCGAGACCGGCTGCCTCGAAGATTGGCGTCGCATAGGTGCGAATGATAGTTTCGATCTCGGCGTCGCGGACCAGCCCCACCCTCTGCTGGGCCTGCGCCGTCCCGCTGAAGCCGACCAACAGGGCCGCCAGAAGGGCCGCCCTCATCAGAGAATGGATGCGTTTGAGCAAGAGCCCCTTCCCGTCGGTACACGCCGCACGGTCGGTCCACACGCTAGGTAAGGGCCGGTCCAGGGTCCGTCAATGCAGCCTCGCCGCGCTGGCCCTGCTGCTGTCCGGGTGTGCCGCCGCCAACATGGGCGGCGAGGACGAGATCCCCTTCGCCGGCGTCGCCGCCGACGAGCCACGCGCCGCCCAAGTCGCGCGCAACGTGCTCGCCCAGGGCGGCAGCGCCGCCGACGCCGCAGTTGCGCTCTATTTCGCGCTGACGGTCACGCGACCCTCGCAGGCGAGCCTCGGCGCCGGCGGGACCTGCCTGGCCTGGGACGCGCGCGATCCCACCATCAGGGCGATCAACTTCAAGCAGCCGCCATCGGCGACCGGACAGCCGGAGGTGGCTCCGCCGGGCGCGCCCCGCGCCATGGCGGTGCTGCACGGGCTGCACGGCCGCCAGCGATGGAGCCAAGTGGTGGCGCCGGCGGAGGCGCTGGCGCGCTTCGGCCACCGCGTCTCGCGTGCCTTCGCCACCGATCTCGCCGAAGCCGACCCGCGCCTGTTCGCTTCGGGCGGCATGGGCGTGTTCGCGCCCGGCGGGCAGGTGCTGGGCGAGGGGGCCGAACTGGTGCAGCCCGACCTCGCGGCGACGCTCACGACAATCCGGACGGACGGGGCGACCGCACTGCACGACGGTCCCGTCGCCGACCGGCTGCTGTCGGGAATCGCCCGGTTCGGCGGGAGGCTCGACCGGACGGAACTGGCGTCCTTCGCACCGCGCGTCGACGAGCCCATCGTGAAGCGTCTGGGATCGACGCGGGTGGCGTTCACGCCCTGGTTCGAGACCCAGGGCCCCTATCAGGCGCTGCTGTGGGAAGCGATGGCGCGCCGGAGCTTCAGCGGGACGGGCGAAGGCGAACGGCCGCACCTCGTGGCGGAGGCCGCCGGCCGGGCGCACGGCGCCTTGGCGGCGGCGATGGCTTCCAGCGAGCCGGTGGCCGGATGGGCCAGCGAAAGCCAGGCGGCCGAGCTGATGGCCGGATACCGGCCGGACCGGCACACGGCGCCGTCCGCCGCGGTAGCCGCGAGCCGTCGGGGCGGTCCGGCCGGGACCGGGTTCGTCGTAGCCGACGGGCGGGGCGGCGGTGTCGCCTGCGGCCTGACCATGGGGCGCCCGTTCGGCGCGGGCCGCGTCGCCGAAGGGACGGGCGTCATCCCGGCGATCCCCTCGGACGCGGCAGTCGACGACGATGCCCTTTCGCCGATGCTCGCGATGAATCCGAACTCGAACGTCCTCTTCTTCCTGGGTGCCGGTTCCGGGCCAGGTGCCGCCACCGCCATCGTGGAGGTCGCCGCGCGCGTTCTTGCCGCCGAACAGCCGCTGGGCGACGCGATGGCTGCGGCGCGGGTCGAGCATCGCGGCGTGCCGGACGCGACATTCGTCGAGCCGGCGGCCGTCGATGCGGTGCGGACGGGGCTCGAGGGGCGCGGCCATCGCGTCGAGCGGTTGCCGGCACCGTCGGTGCTGAATGCGGTGTCGTGCCCGGAAGGCCTGCCGCGCAGTCCGGACAGTTGCGTCCTGGCGGCCGACAAGCGCGGCTTCGGACTCGACGCCGTCGTGAGGCGGTAGGCGATGGCCCTGAAGATCGCGCGGCGCGGCGGCGTCGACCCCTTCATCGTCATGGAGGTCATGCGTGCCGCGAACGAGCGCGTCGCCGCCGGCGGCGACGTGCTCCACATGGAAGTCGGACAGCCGAGTAGCGGGGCGCCGCAGGGCGCCATCGCCGCCCTGAAGTCGGCGCTCGACTCTGGCCCGCTCGGCTATACCGAGGCGATGGGGACGCCCGCCCTGCGCCGGCGCATCGCGCGGCATTATGCCGACGTTTACGGGGTTTCGGTGCCGTGGGAGCGTATCGCGGCGACCACCGGATCGTCGGCCGCATTCCTGCTCTCCTTCCTTGCCGCCTTCGACCCGGGCGACAGGGTGGTTCTGACCGACCCCAGCTATCCCTGCTACCGCAACATCCTCGGCGCGCTGGGCATCGAGGTGGTGCATGTCCCGGTCGGGCCGGACACGCGCTTCCAGCCGACGCCGGCTGTGCTGGACAGCATTGGCGGCGAGATCGCGGGGCTGGTAGTGGCGAGCCCCTCCAATCCGACGGGCTCGATGATCCGGCCCGCCGAACTGGCCGACCTGACGCGCTACTGCGACGGCCGCGGAATCCGCCTGATCTCGGACGAGATCTATCACGGCATCACTTACGGCACCGAGGCGGCCACGGCTCTCGCCACCACCGGCGATGCAATCGTCATCAACAGCTTCTCGAAATATTTTTCGATGACCGGCTGGCGGATCGGCTGGATGGTGCTGCCCGACTCCATGGTCGAGACGGTCGAGCGGCTGTCGCAGAACCTCTTCATCTCGCCGCCGAGCCTGGCCCAGGTCGGCGCGCTGGCGGCTTTCGAGTGCAGTGCCGAACTCGATGCGAACGTGGCGCGCTACGCGCGCAACCGGGACATCCTGCTGGAGGCCCTGCCGAAGGCCGGAATCGGCAGCTTCGCGCCGCCCGACGGGGCGTTCTATCTCTATGCCGACATCGGCCACCTGACGAACGACAGCAGGGCCTTCTGTGCGCGCATGCTCGCGGAGACGGGCGTGGCGGCGACTCCGGGAATCGATTTCGACGGCGGCCGCGGGGCGCGGTTCATGCGCTTCTCCTTCGCCGGGGCGACGGAGGACATGGCCGAGGCCGCCCGGCGGATCGGCGACTGGCTGCGTTAGAGCGTCGCCCACCATCGCAGAGCCGGGGGAGCGATCCCATATCACTCCGCATGAACGGAGCGAACGACATGCGGAAGCAGACGGACTGGGGCCTCGTCGCCGGCAAGGCGGTCGGCTTCGTGATCTTGGGCGTGATCGGTATCGGCGCAGCCTTCCTGCTGGCCGGCTTCACGCTCTTCGCGCTCGTCTTCCTCGCCGGGCTGGCGACACTCGGTGCGCTGGGCTTCGTCGTGGCGGCGGTCACGGGGCGCCTGCGCGGGAGCAGCCGGCGGGACAGCCTGATCATCGACGCCGACTACAGCGTGATCGACGACCGCCGCCCGCGGCAGCACCGGTGACAGGCTCCGCCGCTCCCGCTCAGAGCGGGTGGCGGACGGAATAGCCGTTGTTCGAGAGGACGCACTGGCGGGCTGTCCGGCGGCCGGTGTCGACGACGATGGGCGCGCGCAGGTTGACCGTCATAGTGCGCTTGGCACTCTCCGAGCGCACTGTCACGATCAGCAGGAATGCTGCGTCCTCCGCCCGTGCGCCGAGCATCGCGCAGGCCTCGTCGCGATCGGCGGGCGCGATCGGCCCGTCCTCCGCCATCGGCAGCACGATGAAGGAGACCGACGGGTCCTCCATCGACTGCAGGATCATGAAGCGCGCGAGCCGGGCGTTCGGGATCGGCGCGAGCGCGAAGTCGTGCAGACTGTCGAAGCCGAGGATTCCGCCCGGAATGCGCAGGATGCCCGCATCGTCGACCGAGACGGGGCCGAACGGCGTGGTGATCTCCATGCGTTGCATCTCCGTGCTTGCCATGGGGAAGCCGGCGGGAGGCGGCGCTGCGAGGGGCGAGGTTGCTGTCATGAGCTGCATGCCTGTTTGTCCCGATGATGCCTTCGAGGAACGAAGGAGCGGTTAACGGAGGAAGTCGACGAGGGAGACGCTCTGCAGCCGCGCCAGCGAGGCGTAGGAGGCTTCCAGCGTCGCCTGATGGCTGCTCAGCCGCGTGACGGCCTCGGTGACGTCGACATTCTCGATGTCGCCGATGGCGCCTTCGGCATAGAGCAGGAACTCGTCGTGCTGGTTGTTGGCCAGTTCGAGGGTCGAACGGCTGCTGCCGATGCGGCTGCGGACGTCTGGGATGGCGGAGATGGCCTCGTTGGCGAGGTCGAGCGCCTCGTTGAGCCGGGTGCGGGCCGCGTCGATGTCGCTGGTGTCGATCGTCGCGACGATCTGCAGTGCCTGCACGAGCTTGTCGAACCCAGCCTCGTCGGCGGTGACGCCGTAGCGCAGGCTCGATGATTCGCCGGTTCTCACCGTGATCGTCTCATCGTCGCCCGCGTAATAGAGTTCGCTGGCGGTGCCGGTGAACACGCCGTCGTCGGGGAGCGTCGAGAAGTCGACGGGCGGCGTGTCGGTGCGGCTGCCGGCGAAGAGATAGCGGCCGTCGAGCTGGGTGTTCAGGTAGTTCGCGACCTGCCCGAGCATCGCGGCACCTTCCTCGTTGAGCGCCAGCGCAGTGGCGTTCTCGTCCTGGGTGGCATTGACGAGGAGCGTGCGCAGGTTGGTGGCGACGTCCATGGCGCCGGCGACGCTGGTCTCCATCTTCTGGAGCCGCATGTCCGCGACCTTGTTGCCCGCCATGTACTGGGTGACGCGCGCGTGCTCGGACTTCAGGCTGAGCAGCCGCGCCGAGTCCTGCGCGATACCCATGTAGCGCTCGGACTTCTTCCCGGTCGAGACCTGCACCTGCGCATCCATGATGCGGCTCTGCGTCTGCTGGAGCAGGGCGAGCGACAGGTTCTGCGACGAGAGGTTCGCGACGCGGTTCATGGCTCAGATCCTCAACGCAGGTTGTTCAGGAGATCGAGCATCTCCGAGACGACGCTGATGACGCGGGCGGATGCGGCATAGGCGTTCTGGGCGGCGACGAGGTTCGCCATCTCCTCGTCGACACTCACGCCGCTGACGCTCGCCGCCCGGTTCGAGAGGTCGGCCTGCACCGCCAGCTGATAGTCCATGCGGTTCGAGGCGCCTGCGGCCTGCTGGGCGTTCGCCGAGATGATCTGGGTCGCATACTCCGCGACGGTGCCGGAGAAGGCGGGCAGGCCGCCGATGGATCCGAACGCCACCTTCGTGTCGAGCGCCGCCGCGATCCCGGCCAGCGTGTCGGTGGCTCCCGTCGTGAGGCCGACCGTCACGCCGGCCTGCGGCGCCGGGGTCACGCCGGTCTCGAGCCGGCCGCGGGCGACTGCGGAGGGATTCTCGACGATGTCCTCGCGGACGGCGATCATGCCGGACAGTCCGGTGCGCGGGTCGCTGGGCGACCGGCCGGGCGTCACGAACATGTCGTTCAGCCCGAGGAAGTTCGACAGGCCGCGATACTCGCGCGTCGCGCCGTCGACGGTGTGCGTCACCGTCGCGTCGGTCGCGGTGCCGGCGAGATCGACCACCGATACGCCGAGGCCGCTGGCGGCCGTCAGCGAGAAGCCACCGCCATCGACGGCGGTCGCGGTGACCGAGCCCCCGAACTGGCCGTTCACCGCGTCGCGCAGCTGGGCGATCGTGTAGCTGCCTGCGGGCAGGTCGGTATAGGCCTGGATCACGCCCGCTTCGTCGACGGCGGCGATGCGCACCGGCGAGGAGATCGTGATCTGCTCGGCATCCACGTCGGCGAAAGTGCGGGTGCCCTCGAGTTCGGCGGGCGCGGGGATGGCGGTGCCGCGGTTGTGGGCGAGGTTGACCTGGTCGCGGACCTTCTCGGCCAGCGCATCCATCTGCGACTGCAGCCCGGGCAGCGTCTTGTCGCGCAGTTCGACCAGCGCGGTCAGCTTACCAGACTGCAGCGAGGCGCCGACCGGCTTGCCGTCGAGCATGATGGCGTCGAAGGTCGTGTCGACCCCCACGGCGCTCGCCGGGGCGTAGGAGAGCAGGTGAGCGGAGCCGTCGACCAGAGGCTTGCCGCTCTTGGTGTAGAGGACGACTTCGCCGCTCTCGCGGGTGAAGGATTGCACGTCGACATATTCGGCGGCGGCGGCAAGGGCCGCATCGCGCTTGTCGAGAAGTTCGTTCGGGCTCTCGCCGAGCGCCTGGCGATGGACGATCTGCTTGTTGAGGTCGGCGATCATCTGCAGCTGCTCGTTGACCGCCTTTACGCCCTGGTCGATGTCGCGTTCGACATCCTGGCGCATCGACTGGATCGAACCGCTGGCGTCGGTCATGGCCAGGGCGAAGCTCTGTGCCGCCTGGACCAGGTTCAGCCGCTGCGCCGCACTCTCGGGTTCGTTGGCCAGCGCCCCGATGCTGGTCGCGAGTTCGGTCAGGCGCGACGTCAGCGAGGTGTCGTTCGCCAGCGACCCGAACATGTCCTGGGTGCGTGACAGATAGTCGCTGCGCACCGTCTCGGCGCCGACCGCCGCGTTCTGGGTCCGAATCTCACGAACGAGGAAATCGTCGACCGTCCGGCTGATCGCCGCCGTCCCGACGCCGCTGCCGACGCCGCCGGTCGTCAGGGCCTCGCGCTGCACGACCTGACGCGAATACCCCACCGTGCTCGCGTTCGCGACGTTCTGCGACGCGACCTCGATCGCCTTCTGATTGACGCGAAGGCCGGTCAGTGCGGTACCGAGCGTGACGTTGAGGGACATGGGAGCGTTTCCGCGGTCGGTCGGCGGTCAGGACGGGATCAGAGACGCTGATCGACGGCGATCGACACCGCCTCGCGGCGCGCCAGCGTCGCCGGGCGGAGCGTCTCGGCATAGCCGCGGGTGCGCGCCTTCTCGGCGGTCGCGGCCCTCACGACCGTCTCCATCAGGCGGTTGTTGACGTCGCGCGCGGCGGCGATGGCTATGGCGTTCTGGCCGGCTGCCCGCTGCAGACGCTTCGTCGCCTCGACCAGTTCCTCGCGCAGTGCCGGGACGACGCTGGCATAGAGGGCCGGCTGGCGCCGGAGGTCGGCCATGGTGGACGCATAGGCGTCGACCAGTTGACCCTTCTCGGTCTGCAGTGCCGCCACACCCAGGATGCGGCCCTGCTTCAGCATCTCCGCCTCGCGACCCATCAGGTCGACCAGACGGCTGGTCACGACGATCAGTTCGCCGACGATGCCCTTGTTGCTCATGTGCTGCTTCCTTCCTGCATCTTGAGGATCTGCTGCATGACCTGACTGGCCACGCCGATGCCGCCGCTCTTGGCGATGGCGCGGCCGTATTCTTCGTTGAGCATCGAGCGGTACATGTCGCCCGCCTGCCCGCCGCCGAACATCGCGTCTTCCTTGATGCCGGCGAACATGTGCGAAACCATCTGGCTGACGAAGACGGCCTCGAAGTCTTCCGCCGACTTGCGGGCCGCCTCGGGGCCCGCGTTGGCGGCGGTCCCGGGCATCTTCGGCTGCGAGAGGCGGAGCGAGGCGATGTCGCCGGCGAAGGTCGCGTCCATCAGATCACCTCGATCTCGGCCTGCAGCGCGCCGGCGGCCTTGATGGTCTGGAGGATCGTGATCATGTCGCGCGGCCCGATGCCGAGGGCGTTGAGGCCGTCCACCAGTTCCTGCAGGCTGACGCCCTCGTTCAGGACGGTGAGCTTGCGGTCCGCGTCCTCGTCGACCTGGACGTCTGTGCGCGGCACGATGGCCGTCTGACCCTGCCCGAAGGGCTGAGGCTGCGAAACCTGCGGCGTCTCTGTGATGCGGATCGTCAGGTTGCCCTGGGCGATGGCGACGGTGCTGATCCGCACGTTTTCGCCCATGACGATGATTCCCGAGCGCTCGTCGATCACCACCTTGGCCACCTGGTCCGGCGTCACGCGGAGCTGCTCGACCATCGTCAGCATCTCGACGTTGCGACCGCGGTACTGGGGCGGAATGGTGAGCTGCACCGTGCCCGGGTCGAGCGGCAGGGCGATGTCGCCGCCGAAGGCCGCGTTGATCGCCTGGCCGATGCGCTGGGCCGTGGTGAAGTCGGGGTTGCGCAGCGCCAGCTTCAGCGATGTCAGTTCTTGGAGGTCGAAGTCGAGCTCACGCTCGATGATCGCGCCGTTTGAGATGCGTCCGCTGGTCGGAACGCCCTTGCTGACCGAGCCCGCGGCGCCCTTGGCCTCGAAGCCGCTCACGGCCACCTGGCCCTGGGCGACGGCATAGACCTCGCTGTCCGCGCCGAGCAGGGGTGTGACCAGAAGCGTGCCGCCGAGGAGGCTGGACGCGTCGCCGAGGGCGCTGACGTTGACGTCGATGCGGCTGCCCTGGCGGGAGAAGGGGGGCAGCACGGCGGTGACCATCACCGCGGCGATGTTCTTGGCGTCGAGCGAGTTGTCGCGGGTATTGACGCCGAGACGCGCCAGCATGCCGATCAGCGTCTCCTTGGTGAACACCGCATTCTTCAGACGGTCCCCCGACCCCTTGAGGCCGACCACCAGGCCGTAGCCGACGAGCATGTTGTCCCGCACGCCCTCGACATCGGCGATGTCCTTGATGCGCGACTGCGCCGTCGCTGGGGACAGCGGGGCCACCAGCACGGCGAACGCCAGCGCCAGCCGCAGCACCGCACCGAGGACGGTGCGGGTGGAGGATGGGTGGGTCATGTTCGACGAGGGGGCCATTCGGCAATCCTGGACGCATCGGGTCATGTGACGACGACCCGAGTGCGATTGCCGTGCCAGCGGAAAAACGGCTGAATTCCGCCACTCCTAGCGGCGGCGAACATGCCGCCCGGCAGAAACTACCTGCCCACTCGGAACATGCTGCCGTGCTTAACCCGAGATTAACCGCGGGGGCGCAACTTGACGGCATGGCGAACCCGATCCACGCTCAGCGCTCATGAAGATCGAGTCCAGCGCTCCGACGACCGCGGTCCACAACAGGGCCGGCCGCCCCGGCGAGCAACGTTCGTCGGGCAGCTTCGCGACGCATCTCGGCACCTCTGCGCCACGCAGTGCGGCCGGTGCGTCGCCGGTCAGCCCGCTGGGAGCGCTGCTCGCGCTTCAGGAAGTCGACGACCCGCTCACGGGGAAGCGCCGCGCCCGCGAGCGCGGCCGTCGCCTGCTCGACACCCTCGACGAGGTTCGCGTCGGGCTTCTGACGGGAACCCTGCCGAAGGCGGTGCTGGGTGAACTCGCCCGCCTGGTGGCCGAGGCACGCGAGTCGATCGACGATCCCGGCCTGCAGAGCGTCCTCGACGACATCGACCTTCGGGCACAGGTGGAACTCGCGAAGCTGCAGATGCAGGCATAAAGGCTTAATCGGGCAGCGTTTTTCTGCTTCTTTATCGTCGTTGACCGGACCACCGCCGTCCCTATACTCCCGGCCGAAAAAGCCACTGCCGGATCGGTAGGGAGTCGGAGATGCGGGTAACCCTTCCCCACGACTACAAACCTTCGGATGCGGAGCCGTTCATGAACGCGCTCCAGCAGGAATATTTCAGGCAGAAGCTACTGCGTTGGCGCGATCAGCTCGTTCGCGAATCGACCGAGACCCTCAGCCATCTGCAGCAGGAGAGCCTGAACGAGCCCGATATAACCGACCGCGCTTCCCTGGAGACGGACAGGGCGCTGGAACTCAGGACGAGAGACCGGGCGCGCAAGCTGATCTCCAAGATCGACGAGGCACTGAAGCGAATCGAGGACGGTTCCTACGGCTTCTGCGAGGAGACCGCCCAGCCGATCGGGCTGAAGCGGCTCGAAGCGCGGCCGATCGCCACGCTCAGCATCGAGGCGCAGGAACGCCACGAGCGCCAGGAGCGGCAGTACCGCGACGATTGAGGACGGAGAGGGTCGGCAGCGCCGGCCCTTTTTTCGTCAGCCTTGGATCGAGAAGCCGCCGTCGACCGGAATCGCCGTGCCGGTGACGAAGTCCGATGCCGGCGACGCCAGGAACACCGCGATGCCGGCATGGTCCTCCGGCAGGCCCCAGCGGCCGGCCGGCGTGCGGTCGAGCACCCGCTGGTGCAGGCCGTCGACGTCTTCGCGCGCCCGGCGCGTGAGGGCGGTGTCGATCCACCCGGGCAGGACCGAGTTCACCTGGATGTTGTCCTTGGCCCATGCGGCGGCCAGCGCCTTGGTGAGTTGGACGATGCCGCCCTTGCTGGATGCGTAGGGCGCGGCGAAGGATGCGCCGAAGATCGACATCATCGACCCGATGTTGATGATCTTGCCGCCGCCGGCCGCGAGCATGGCCGGGTAGGCCGCCTGGGCGCAGACGAAGGCGCTGGTGAGGTTCGTCTGCAGGACGGTGTGCCACTCCTCCAGCGAATATTCCTGCGGCTGCTTGCGGATGTTGGTGCCGGCATTGTTCACGAGGATATCGAGGCGGCCGAAGCGCTCGGTCGCGGCGTCGATCATCGCCCGGCAGGATTCAGGCTTCAGCACGTCGACCTCGACGGCGACGGCCTTGCCGCCAGCCTGCTCGATCTCGCGCACCGCCCCGGCGCTCTTCTCGCGATCGCGGCCGGCGACGAGGATGATGGCCCCGGCGTCGGCCATGCCGCGCGCCATCCCGAGGCCGATGCCGCCGTTTCCGCCCGTGACGATCGCCACGCGCCCGGTGAGGTCGAAGAGTTTCATGTGGGCGTCTCCCGGTTGATCGACCGCCGCGGCCGTTGCAGGCTCGACTGTGCCGGCATCGCAGCCGGCAGGCAACGCCCCTGCTCGGCAGGCGGGCGTGCAGGAGAGGAAGGGCATCTTGGACAGACCGCCGCCACCCGCACCGCCGGCAGAGTTCCGCGCCGCGTTCGACGCGTTCCGGGCCGGCCGGTTCGAACAAGCCGAACGGCTCTGCCGCGCAATGCTCCCGACATGGCCGCGCGAGGCCGCCGTCCGGCGTCTGCTGGCGATGGCGTGTCAGGCGGGCGGTAATGCGAAGGATGCGCTTCGCGAATTCGCCACTGCGACAGAACTGGCGCCGGGGGACGCCGACGCCTGGGCCGACTTCGGACAGTGCCTGTTGCAGGGCGGTGAGATCGATGCGGCCGTGACGAGCCTGCGCCGCGCACTCGACCTGATGCCGCAGCACGTGGTGGCACGGCACAGTCTGGGCTTGGCACTGGCGTCTCGCGGCGACCTCGCAGAGGCGGAGGTATCGTTTCGGCAGGCGGTCGACGCGGAGCCCGGGCTCGGCGGAGCGTGGCATCATCTGGCGCAGATCGTCTTCGAGACCGATCCGGCCGCCGCGGAGAAGTTGATGGACCGGGCCGTGCGGCTGATGCCCGGCTACGGGCCCTCGGGCATGCATCATGCGGCCCTTTTGACGGAACTGGGCCGGGTGGACGAGGCGCGGCGCGTGTCGGCGGCGACGCTGGCGCGGGATCCGCGGCAGGCCGGCACGGTCGAGAGCCACGCCTACCTCCGAGAGAAGGCCGCGGACGCGCCGCGCTTCGGCAGCAGGTTCTCGCTGCTGGACCATGCCCTGGCACAGGCGCCGGCGGGCGGCGCGTTTCTGGAGTTCGGCATCCGCTGGGGGGTGTCCGCGCGTTATCTGGCGCATCGGGTCGATCATCTGCACGGCTTCGATTCCTTGCAGGGGCTTCCCGAGGAATGGGTCGCCGGCGAAGGGGCCGGCGCCTACAGCACCGCCGGGACCACACCGCCTTTGCCGGCCAACGTCACGCTGCATCCAGGCTGGTTCGAGGAGACGCTGCCGCGGTTCCTGGCGGAGGTCACCGGACCCGTCTCCTTCATTCACGTCGACTGCGACATCTACAGTTCGACGCGCACCGTCCTGGAAGGACTCGCGGGCCGGCTGCTGCCCGGCGCCGTGATCGTCTTCGACGAGTATCACTCCTATCCGGGATGGCGCGACCACGAGTACCGCGCCTTTCAGGAGTTCGTGGCCGACCGGGCCGTGACCTATCGATATCTCGGCTGGACGCTGTTCGGCCGGCAGGCGGCGGTCCGACTGGACGGGTAGATTCCGAGGGCGCATTGCAGTTTGCAACGCACTTCGCGGGGCCGGGCGGGCCGGAGGCCGTGCGGGATTGGCTAAATTTCTTCGGAAATGGCGGATTTCTGCGGCTTACGCTGCCGGCGGCCGCCCGAGCGCTTTGGTATTAAGGCATGGCACGCCGGTTGCGTTCTGGGGGTACGAGCCCACCGAACGCAAGTAGCGAGGGATATCATGCCTGCAGCCGTCCATCAGACCATCCGCCCGGTGGCCCACATGCCCGTTCCGATGCGGGCGCAGGCGGAAGAGCGCGTGGCGATCGCCCTGGTCGGCGGCGACATGCTGTTCCGCGAGGGCCTGAAGCGGCTGTTCGCCGACACCAGCGTCGAGGTGGTCGCCGACGCGGCGGCACCGGTCGAGACCCTGGGTCGGATGGGGCGGGCGCCGCAGGTCATCGTTCTGCTCGACGCGCCGGGTACCGGCATGCGCGCCTGGGCATGGATGGAAGAAGTGGCCCGCCGCTGGCCGGACGTCTCCGCCGTCGTCCTGTCGAGCCGCGCCGAACCAGGCGACATGATCCAGGCGCTGGAGAGCGGCATCGGTGGCTACCTGCTGACCGACATGTCGCCGGCGGCGCTGGCCCAGGCCATCGGCCTGGTCGCGCTCGGCGAGAACGTATTTCCGACGCGCCTCTCCGCCAGCCTGTCGATCGGCGGCCGCATGGGGGCGTCGACACCGCGCAAGGCGACCCTGACGCCGCGCGAGGTCGACATCCTGCACGGCCTGCTCGAAGGCAAGTCGAACAAGCTGATCGCGCGCTCGCTCGGCACGACCGACGCGACGGTCAAGGCACAGCTCCGCCACCTGCTGCGCAAGATCGGCGTCGAGAACAGGACCCAGGCGGCACTCTGGGCACGCGAGCACGGACTGGTCGAGCAGGCCCACTGAAACGACCCACTGAAACGCGGCGTCCGCAGAAGCTAACCGGCCGGGGCTCGCCCCGGCCGGCCGCCGATGTTGAAACACCGTCCGCCCGGCACTATGACTCCGTCGAGAGGCGTGGTTCAGCGCCGTACCCGACGGGAAGGCAGGCCGACATGAAGGGCGACGCCCAGGTCATCAAGCACCTGAATACGATCCTCACCAACGAACTGACCGCGATCAACCAGTATTTCCTGCATGCGCGCATGCTGAAGAACTGGGGCTTCGAGAAGCTCGGCGAGAAGACTTACGAAGAGTCGATCGACGAGATGAAGCACGCCGACAAGCTGATCGAGCGTATCCTTTTCCTCGAAGGGCTGCCGAACCTGCAGGAGCTGAACAAGCTCATGATCGGCGAGGATGTCCGCGAGGTCCTGGAGTGCGACCTGAAGGTCGAGCAGAAGGCCATTCCGGACCTTCGCGCGGCGATCGCCCACTGCGAGACGGTGGCCGACTACGTGACGCGGGACCTGTTCAAGGAAATCCTCGCGGACGAGGAGCATCACGTCGACTTCCTCGAGACCCAGCTCGATCTGATCAAGCGGATCGGCTACGAGAACTACCAGCAGTTGCAGGTCTGATGGGCTTCGGCGGCCGTCGATCCGGTCGCCGGCGCAGGCGTGCGACCGGATCGCATCTTGCGGCGGGCGCCCGGGCGGCCTAGACCGACGCCATGAGCGACGGACGGCGCATACGCATCCAGTGGCGGCGTGACGGATTTGGCCTGCGAGCGGCCGTGTTCGGTCTTGCCGCGCTGTTTTCGATTCCCATCGTCGCGGTGTTGGCGAACCTGTTCCTCCCGGGGAAGGGGACATGGGCGCATCTCGCCGACACGGTCCTGGCCGAGTATGTGCGCAACACCGCCATCCTGGCCGTCGGCGCCGGCACCGGCGTCGCCGTCGTCGGCACGGGGGCGGCCTGGCTGGTGACGATGTACCGGTTCCCGGGACGCCGCGTCCTCGAATGGGCGCTGATCCTGCCGCTCGCGGTGCCCGCCTACGTCCTCGCCTATGTCTACACCGACTTCCTCCAGGCGGCGGGACCGCTGCAGTCGCTGATCCGCGACGTGACCGGCTTGCGAACCCGCGACTACTGGTTCCCGGAGGTGCGGTCGCTGGGCGGCGCCGTCACGATGCTCGTGCTGGTCTACTATCCCTATGTCTACCTGATCGCGCGTGCGGCCTTCCTTGAGCAGTGCGTCTGCGTGCTGGAGGTCAGCCGGACGCTGGGCTGCACCGGCTGGGAGAGCCTGCGCCGGGTGGCGCTGCCGCTGGCGCGGCCGGCCATCGCCGCCGGCTCGGCATTGGCGCTCATGGAGACGCTCGCCGATTTCGGCACCGTCTCCTATTTCGGCGTGAACACCTTTACCACCGGCATCTACCGGACTTGGTACTCGCTCGGCGACCCGGTCGCCGCGGCGCAGTTGTCGGCGGCGCTGCTGGGGTTCGTCGCGCTGGTGTTGCTGTTCGAGCGGGTGAACCGCGGCCAGGCGCGTTTCCACCAGACGAGCATCCGCTATCGGCCGCTGCCGGCGAACGTGCTCACCGGCGCCCGTGCCTGGACCGCGACTCTGGTCTGCGCACTGCCCGTGCTGCTCGGTTTCGTGGTGCCGGGCATCCTGCTGCTGCACCTGTCGCTCATCGACGGCGATGCGCAGTTCGGTCCGCGCTACCTGGCGCTGGTGGGCAACAGCGTGACGCTGGCCACCGTTACGGCCTGTCTCGCCGTGCCGCTGTCGCTGCTGCTGGCCTACGGCGTGCGGCGCTACCGTTCCGCCTCGGTGACGACGGCGGTGCGGGTGGCGGGCCTGGGCTATGCCGTGCCGGGCTCGGTCATCGCCGTCGGCACGCTCATTCCGTTCGCGATGTTCGACAACACGGTCGACGCCTGGATGCGATCCACGTTCGGCATTTCCACGGGGCTGCTGCTTACCGGGACGATCGCCGGCGTCGTCTTCGCCTGTCTGGTGCGGTTCCTGGCGGTGTCGCTCCAGACCGTGGAGGCGAGCCTGACCAAGATCTCGCCGTCGATCGACGCCGCCGCCCGGTCGCTCGGCTCCGGCACGCTGCGCACCGCCCTGACGGTCCACGCGCCGATCATGGGCGGCAGCCTTCTCACGGCGTGGCTGATCGTCTTCGTCGACACGATGAAGGAACTGCCGGCGACGCTGCTGCTGCGGCCCTTCAACTTCGACACGCTCGCCGTGCAGGCCTATCACCTCGCCAAGGACGAGCGGCTCGCCGAGGCGTCGACGGCCGCCCTGGCCATCGTCGCGGTCGGCCTGATTCCCGTTCTCCTGCTGTCCCGCTCCGTCGCCCGCGCCCGCCCTGGCCTGGGCAGCGAGGGGGCGGAGGACGACGCGGTCGAGATCATCGAGGGCGTCGCCAGCCAGCGGCCCTGATCCGGCCGTTCTGAGACGAGCCTGTCTTCCGATCGTCACGCGCCTGTCAGGCGGCACGGCTAACGTGCCCGCGCCGTCGGGCTGCGCCCGGCTCATCCTTCCGACGATGGGAGCCGCGAATGTCGATCACACTGACCCACACCGGACGCTACGCCACCGGGATATTCGACGAGAGCGCAGCCGAGATCGTGGCGCACGACCCGGTCACGCAACGCCTCTTCGTCGTCAACGGTTCGGCACGGACGATCGACGTCCTGCAGATGAACGGCGCCGGCGACCCCGTCCTGCTGACGCAGATCGAGGTCGGTCACGTGAACAGCGTGGCCGTCTCCAACGGCGTGGTCGCCGCGGCGGTGCAGAGCGAGGAGGACGACGGCCGCGGGCGGGTGGTGCTGATGGACACCGACGGCGCGCTGCTGGGCGAGGTCGAGGTGGGCGTCCTGCCGGATGCGCTGACCTTCTCGCCGGACGGCATGAAGATCGTGGTCTCCAACGAAGGCGAATTCACGGACGAGGTCGACCCGCAGGGCTCGATCAGCATCGTCGACCTGTCGGCCGGCCCCGACAGCGCCACCGTCGTCGAGGTGGACTTCTCCGTCTTCGACGGCCAGGAGGACGCCCTGCGCGAGAAGGGCGTGCGCCTGTTCCCCGGCAAGACGGCCTCGCAGAGCCTCGAGCCCGAATATGCGGCGATCAGCGCCGACGGCACGCGGGCCATGGTGACGCTGCAGGAGAACAACGCGGTCGCGATCATCGACCTGGAGACGGCGGAGATCGTCGACATCGTCGGCCTTGGCCTCAAGGACCACAGCCTGGAGGGGCAGGGACTCGACCCGAGCGACCGCGACGGCGGCGTGAACATCGCCCAGGTCCCCGTCTTCGGCATGTATATGCCGGACGGCATCGCCTCGTTCGAGAGCGGCGGGCAGACCTACTTCGTCATCGCCAACGAGGGCGATGCGCGCGGCGAGGAGGTCCGGATCGAGGACTTGGATCTCGATCCGACCGTGTATCCGAATGCCGAGGCGCTGCAGCAGGACGAGACGCTGGGCCGGCTCGAAGCCTCGTCGACCGACGGCGATATCGACGATGACGGCGACATCGACCAGATCCACGTCTATGGCGGCCGGTCCTTCTCGATCCTGAACGGCGACGGCATGGTCGTCTTCGACTCCGGCGACGATTTCGAGCAGATCCTGGCGGCGCAACTGCCGGAGGCGTTCAACGCCAACAACGACGACAACGACTCGATCGACAGCCGCAGCGATGCCAAGGGGCCGGAGCCCGAGGGCGTCACCATCGGCGTGATCGGTCCGGAGACCTACGCCTTCATCGGGCTCGAGCGCGCCGGCGGCGTGATGGTCTACAGGATCTCCGATCCCACGGCCCCCGAATTCGTCCAGTACATCAACAACCGCGACTTCACCGTCGACGCCGAGAGTGCGGCGGCGGGCGACCTCGGTCCCGAGGGACTGGCGTTCATTTCGGCCGACGACAGTCCGACCGGAAAGCCGATGCTGGTGACCGGCAACGAGGTGAGCGGCACGACGTCGGTCTTCGAGATCGACGTCACGCCGACGATCTCCGAGATCCAGGGGGCCGGCCATCAGTCCGGCTATGCCGGTATGACGGTCACGACCGGCGGCATCGTGACGGCGCTGGAGAGCAACGGCTTCTATCTGCAGGATCCGACCGGCGACGGCGACGTCGCCACCTCCGACGCGGTCTTCGTCTTCACCGGCAGCGGCAATGTGACCACCGCGGTCGGCGATGCGGTGACCCTGACCGGAACCGTGCAGGAGTATTTCCCGGGGGGTGCCGCGACGGGCAACCTGTCGACCACCCAGATCGGGGCGTTGACGGACCTTTCCATCGATTCGCGCGGCAACGCCCTGCCGGAGGCCGCCATCATCGGCGACGGCGGACGGGTGCCGCCGACGGAGGTCATCGACGACGACGGGCTGGCCGTCTTCGACCCCGGGAACGACGGCATCGACTTCTACGAGTCGCTGGAGGGGATGCGCGTCACGGTGAATGACGCGGTCGCCGTCTCGGCGACCAACCGCTTCGGCGAGATCTTCGCCTTGGCCGACGAGGGTGAGGGTGCCACCGGGCGGAACGACCGCGGCGGGATCACCCTGGCGCCCGACGACGCGAACCCCGAGCGGATCCAGATCCAGTTCGACGACGACGTGCTGCGCAACTTCGACCAGACCGTCGATGTCGGCGCGCGCCTCGGCGACGTCACCGGCGTCGTCGACTACAACTTCGGCAACTTTGAAGTGAAAGTCACCCAGGCCTTCCCGATCCTGGCGCCCAGCGCGCTGGAGCGCGAGACGACGGCGCTCACGCCGACCGAGAACGGCCTGACGATCGCCACCTACAACGTCCTGAACCTGTCGCCGCAGGACACGGCGCAGCTCGCGGCGCTGGGCGCGCAGATCGCGACGAACCTCGGTGGCCCCGACATCATCGGCCTGCAGGAGATCCAGGACGCCAGCGGCGAAGTCGACGACGGCACGGTCTCAGGCGCGGCGACGCTGCAGGCGCTCGCCGACGCGATCGCCGCGGCCGGCGGCCCGACCTACGCCTTCGCCGAGGTGGCGCCCGCCGACGGCGCGAGCGGCGGCGTTCCCGGCGGCAACATCCGCAACGCGTTCCTCTACAACGCCGACCGCGTCGATCTGGTCGAGGGGTCGGTGACTGCGCTGGGCACGGGCGAAGCCGCCTTCGCGGACACCCGGCAGCCGTTGCAGGCGCAGTTCCTGTTCAACGGCGAGACGGTCACGGTCATCAACAACCACTTCCCGTCCAAGTCCGGCAGCACGCCGCTGTTCGGCACGGAGCAGCCGCCGGTCGACGCCGGAGCCGACCAGCGGCTCGCCCAGGCGGAGTTCCTCAAGGCGCACGTTTCCGCCCTGGAAGCCGCCGACACGGACGCCAAGGTCGTGTTACTCGGCGACCTGAACGACTTCCAGTTCTCCCAGGCCGTCCAGACCCTGCAGGGCGAAGGCGCGGATCAGGTCCTGTTCGACCGGCTCGACACGCTCGAAGGCGACGCGACCTACACCTACAACTTCGAGGGCAATTCCCAGGTCCTCGACCACATGCTGTTCAACGAGGCGCTGCGCGACCGGGCGGAAGTCGACATCGTTCACGCCAACGTGGACTTCGCCGACCAGGCCAGCGACCACGAGGCGATCGTGGCGCGCGTCGAAATCGAGCCTGCCGCGTCGACCGAATACCAGCTGCAGATCCTGCACGCTTCGGACCTGGAGGGTGGGGTCGACGCGATCGGCCGCGCGGCCAACTTCGCCGCGCTCGCCGACCTGTTCGAGGACGAGTACGCCAACTCGGTGACGATCTCCGCCGGGGACAACTACATACCGGGTCCGTTCTTCGTCGCTGCCGCCGATCCGAGCGTCCAGAGCGTTCTGAACGAGGTCTACAACGACCTCTACGACACCGACATCTTCACCGGCCTGGGCGTCGGCAGCGGCCGCGTCGACGTCTCGATCATGAACGTGATCGGTTTCGACGCCTCGGCCTTCGGCAACCATGAGTTCGACGCGGGCACGGGTGCTGTCGCCGACATCATCGGCGCGTCCGGCAGCCCGGATGCGATCTCCTGGCTCGGCGCCCAATTCCCGTATCTCTCGGCGAACCTGGACTTCTCGGGCAGCAACCTCGCCGGGCTTCTGACCGACGACATCCTCTCCTCGGAGGCCTTCAGGGCGGACCCGACCGACATCCCGGGCAGTTTCGTCACGCCGAAGATCGCGCCGGCGACGATCATCGAGGAGAACGGCGAGATGATCGGCGTCGTCGGCGCGACGACGCCGCTGCTGGAGAGCATCTCGTCGCCGGGCGCCGTCACGGTGCGCGAGCCGGGTGCGGGGACGAACGACATGGCGGCACTCGCCGCCATCCTGCAGCCGACGATCGACGCGCTCCGCGACCAGGGCGTCGACAAGATCGTCCTGACCAGCCACCTGCAGCAGATCGCGCTGGAGCAGGAACTGGCCGGGCTGCTGCACGGCGTCGACATCATCCTGGCCGGCGGCTCCGACACGCTGCTGGCCGACGAGACGGACGTGCTGCGCGAGGGCGATACGGCGGACGGCGACTATCCGCTGGTCACGACCGACGCGGACGGCAACACGACGCTGATCGTCTCTACCGACGGCGAATACTCCTATCTCGGCCGCCTCGTCGTGACCTTCGACGCCGAGGGCAACGTCCTGGCGGACAGCCTGGACGAGACGGTCAACGGTGCCTATGCCAGCACCGAAGCGGTGGTCGCCGCGGCTTGGGGCGAGGCCGATCCGTTCGCCGAGAACTCCAAGGGAGAACTGGTGCAGCGGCTGGTCGATGCCGTCGACGAGGTCGTGACGGTGAAGGACGGCAACGTCCTCGGGTTGACCGACGTCTATCTCGACGGCCGACGTGAATCGGTCCGTACCGAGGAAACGAACCTCGGCAACCTCTCGGCCGATGCGAACCTCGCCGAGGCGCGCAAGGTCGACGCCGAGGTCATGGTGTCGATCAAGAACGGCGGCGGCATCCGCGCCGGAATCGGCGAAGTCGACAGCGAAACGGGTGAACTGGTCGCGCCGGCCGACGGCGAGGTCTCGCAACTCGACATCGAGAACGCGCTGCGGTTCAACAACAGCCTCTCGATCGTCACCATAACGGCCGCGACCCTGCTTGCGGTCATGGAGCATGCCTTTGCCGGCGTCGCACCGGGTTCCACTCCCGGTGCCTTCCCGCAGATCGGCGGCATGGAGGTGAGCTTCGATCCTTCGGCTGCGGTGGGCGATCGTATCCGGTCGCTGGCCGTCGTCGACGAGGACGGTTTGCCGGTCGACGTCATCGTCGAGAATGGCGAGGTGGTCGGCGACGCGTCGCGGGAGATCAAGGTTGTCACCCTCGGCTTCCTCGCCGACGGCGGCGACGGCTATCCGTTCCCCGACGGGACGCTGGACCGGATCGACCTGGGCGCGGACAACCTCGCGGAGGGCGAGGCCGACTTCGCGACGGCGGGGACGGAGCAGGACGCACTCGCGGAGTATATGCTGGCCAATCATGCCGAAGTGCCCTACGCCGCCGAAGAGACATCGCCCGAGCAGGACGAGCGGATCCAGAATCTCGCCGTGCGCGAGGATACGGTGCTGGAGGGCGGCGATTCCGATCCGGATCCCGACATGGTCCTGGTCGGCGGCTGGGCGGACGACACGTTGGTCGGCGGCTCCGGCAACGACCGCATCTCCGGCGGCTTCGGTGACGACAATCTCGACGGGGGCGCCGGTGACGACGTGGTCGATGGCGGCTTCGGCGACGATGTCATGCTGGGCGGTCTCGGCAACGACCGGATGAAGGGCAGCTTCGGCAACGACGATGTCGACGGCGGCGGCGGCGACGACGTGATCCACGGCGAGTTCGGCGACGACGTCCTTTCGGGCGGTGCCGGTCGTGACATGATCGACGGCGGCTTCGGCGACGACCGGATCGTGGGTGGCGGGGGGCGCGACACGCTGCTCGGCGACTTCGGGCGCGATGTCGTCTCCGGTGGTGGCGGCGATGATAGGATCCAGGGCGGTTTCGGCGACGACCGTCTTGCGGGCAATGCCGGCGACGACGAGATCGATGGCGGCTTCGGCAACGACCGGCTGGCCGGCGGCGAAGGCGACGACGTCCTCGAAGGCGGTTTCGGCAACGACACCTTCGTTTTCGAAACGAGCTTCGGCCTCGACCGGGTCATGGATTTCGGCCGCGGCCGCGACACGATCCGGTTCGAGGACGGCTTATTCGGCGACTTCGCCGCGGTGACCGCGTCGGGCAGTCAGGTCGGCAGCGACGTTCTGCTGTCGTTCGATGCGGACAACGTCATTACGCTGGTCGGTGTCGATCTCGCCAGCCTGCGCAGCGACGATTTCAGCTTCGCCTGATCGGAGAGGGGCGCCGTTCGTCGCGGCGCCCCGTTCCGCAAAGGCGTTGCGGATCCACGTGTCGCTTGCGAGTGATAACGATTCTCATTAATGTGGGCTCGTTCGTACCGGAGATGCCCGCATGATCGAACAGTGCCGCTTTGTCGAGTCCCCCGGCGACCCCGCAAGGCGGCGGATCGCCGAATTGACCGATGCCGAACAGCTGATGGTCTGGGCATTCCGAAGCTGGGCCTTCGCGCACCATGCTTCGCGCAGCGTGGAACGCGACATCCAGCGCGGCTGCGGCCGCGAGGAGGGCGAGCGCGTGACGGTTGCCATCCGCTCGATCCTGGTGCTGATCGCGCTCTACGGCCGCCGGCCCCTGCGGCTTGGGCCGCCCGGCTGGCCCGGCGTGACCACCGACGAAATCCGTCTGCTGCAGCTCTATGCGGCCGGTCAGCGCGGTTCGGCCGATGCGGTTCGGGCGCACCTCGCCTGGATGCTACGCCCGGTCCACACCGCGCACCCGGAGATCGCCGTCGCCCACGCGGCGGCCATCCTGGGACGCTCCGGCTTCCACCTGCCGTGGCGCTGCGAAGAGGCGGAGCCGATCGCGCGGCGCGCCGCGTCCCGGCAGCCTGCCACTTACGGCGAGCGACTGCGCCTCTGCGACTGAGGGCCGTAGCGCGCGCGGAGCAGGGCGCGGAAGGCGGCCGCTGCCGGGGAATCGGAGCGGCCGCGCAGGGACACGATGCCAATCTCGCGCGTCACGGCATTGCCGGCGATCGGCAGGACGGCGCAGCCCGAGGTGTCGAGCTTCCCTTCGAGCACACGTGGCACGAAGGTGACGCCGAATCCCGCTTCCGCCATCGCGACGAGGGTGGAGAAGGTGTTGGCCTCGTGGCCCACCGACAGCGTCAGCCCCTGCGCGTCGAAGGCTGCCTCCACCGTGTCGCGCAGGCCGGCGCCGCGCGGCGAGCAGACGACGGACCATTGCGCGAGGTCCTCCAGTAAGACCGCGGAGCGCCCGGCCAGCGGATGGTTCCGCGCCACGACGGCCACGCAGGGATCCTCGAACAGCGGTTCGAAGTCGAAGGGATCCCGCGGCATCGGCCCCGACATCAGGCCGATCGCGGCGCTGCCCTGTTCCACCGCCTCGAAGGTTCGGCGGGTCAGCACCTCGACCATTTCGACGGCGACGCCGGGGTAGGCATCGCGGAAGGCGGCCATCGTCGACGGCAGGATCGTCCCGGCGATCGACGGAATGGCGGCGACGGCGATCCGGCCCCGCGCCAGTCCCGCTTCCTCGCGCAGCTCGTCCGCCAGATGTTCCAGCTCTCCCAGGGCGCGCGCCGCCGCATGGAGCAGGCGCTCACCGGCGGGCGTCAGCGACACCGACCGCGTGGTACGGTTGAACAGGTCGACGCGCAGATGCTCCTCCAGCTGGCGAACGCGCGCGCTGACCGCCGGCTGCGACAGATTCAGGCGTTCCGCCGCGGCCCGGAAGCTGCGGGATTCGGCGACCGCGATGAAGGCGGCGACCTGGGGCAGGCTGAAATTGATCACCGTACTCGATCAATCGTTTCGATATTTCGAATTGTGTTACGGATGCCGTCCTGGTGCAATTGTCCGCACATCCGCCGGGGTCTAGAGTGACCGGCCAGCGGTATCGGACAACTGCACAGGCGACGCCCCATGAAGTTCGGCATCTTCTATGAGCATCAGCTCCCCCGGCCGTGGGAGGCGCGTAGCGAATATCAGCTGTTCCAGGATTCGCTCGCCCAGATCGAACTCGCCGACAAGCTCGGCTATGACTATGCTTGGGAGGTCGAGCATCACTTCCTCGAGGAGTATTCGCACTCCTCGGCGCCGGAAGTGTTCCTGGGCGCCGCCAGCCAGCGGACCAAGAACATCCGGCTCGGCCACGGCATCATCCAGCTGACGACGAACCAGCCGCATCGGGTGGCGGAGCGCGTTTCGACGCTCGACCTGCTGTCGGGCGGGCGTGTCGAGTTCGGCATGGGCGAGGGCGCCGGGCCGGCCGAGCTCCACCCCTTCAACATCCGCGTGCGCGACAAGCGCGATCGCTGGGAGGAGGCGGTGAAGGCCATCATCCCGATGTTCACGAAGGACAGCTGGGAGTTCCACGGCCAGTATTACGATTTCCCGGCCCGCAACGTCGTGCCGAAGCCGTTCCAGAAGCCGCACCCGCCGCTGTGGGTCGCCTGCTCGAACATCCAGACCATCACGCAGGCCGGCGCCTGGGGCATGGGCGCGCTGGGCTTCAGCTTCGTCTCGCCGGACGCGGCCAAGGCCTGGGTGCACCGCTACTACAACACGCTCCTGCACCGCCAGAACCGGCTGGCCGACTACCAGGCCAATCCGAACATCGCCATCGTCAACGGGTTCATGTGCGCCGAGACGGACCAGGAGGCGCTGGAGAAGGCGTCGGGCTGGACCTTCTTCATCTTCGCGCTGTCGCGTTACGGCCGGAAGGGCATCGACGCACCGGGCGAGAGCGACCTGTGGGCCGAGTACCAGGAGTGGCGCCACACCGAGAAGGCGCAGCAGGCGCTGCGCAACGGCCTGATCGGATCGCCGGAGACGATCCGCAAGCGGCTGCGGATGTTCGCCGACGCGCATGTGGACCAGGTCATCCTGCTGAACCAGGCGGGGAAGACCAGCCACAAGGACATCTGCGACAGCCTGACGATGTTCGCCGAGGAGGTGATGCCCGAGTTCCACGCCATGGAGCCGGCGCATCAGGCCTGGAAGCAGGAGGTCCTGGCGGAGCGGCTCAAGCTCGAGGAACTCTCGACCGAGGGCTACGACCTCTATGCGCACCAGAACGAGGACATCGTCCGCATGACGCCGGAGCAGCTGAAGGCGATGATGGCGGAGAAGGAGCGGGCGAAGGTCGCCGCCGGCGGGGACTGACCCCGGGGACGAAGGTCGCCGGGACGGCCGCGTGGCCGTCCCGGCCTGTCGTTACCAGTTACTTCCAGCCGGCCTGGTCGAGCAGCTTCTGCGCCTGGGCCTGGTTGCGGCCATAGGCGCTGACGTTCACCGGGTCCTGCTTGAAGTCGTGGCCCAGGTCGGCGACCACCTCGGCCGGCTTCACCGTTTCGACCACCGGATACTCGTAGTTGCCGACGGCGAAGTATTGCTGGGCCTTGTCACTGGCCAGATACTCCAGGAACTTGACGGCATTCTCCTTGTTCGGCGCGTGCTTCAGCACGCCGGCGCCGGAGATGTTGACGTGGGTGCCGCGGTCGTCCTGGTTCGGGAAGACGACGCCCATGGCCTTGACCACGTCCTGGTCGGCCGACTTGTCCGACGTCATCAGCCGGATGAAATAATAGTGGTTGGCGACCGCGATGCCGCACTCGCCCGCGGCGGCGGCCCTGATCTGGTCGGTGTCGCCGCCCTTCGGTGCGCGCGCCATGTTGGCGACGACCCCCTTGGCCCACTCCAGCGCCTTCTCCTCGCCGTGCGCCTCGATCATCGAGGCCATCAGCGACAGGTTGTACATGTTGGAGCTGGAGCGGATGCAGATCTCGCCCTTGTACTTCGGATCGGCGAGCGCCTCGTAGGTCTTCGGCGGATCCTTCATCTCCGCCTTGTTGAAGAAGATCAGCCGGGCGCGCTTCGAGAAGCCGAAATATTCGCCGTCGGGATGGCGCAGCGACGACGGGATCCGCTTCGTCAGCGTTTCCGAGGAGGTGTCGGCGAAGATGCCCTTCTCCTCGGCACGCCAGAGCCGTCCGGCGTCGACGGTGACGAGGATGTCGGCCGGGCTGTTGCGCCCCTCGGCCTCGATCCGCGAGATCAGCTTGTCGCTGTCGTCCTCGATCCGGTTGATCTTGATGCCGGTGGCTTCGGTGAAGCCGTTATAGAGCTGCTCGTCGGTCTGGTAATGCCGTGCCGAGTAGATGTTGACCTCGGCGGCGGAAGCGATGGCCGTCGTACCGGCGAGCAGCGTCGCGGCGAGCGTGATCGTCGTGGAGCGTTTCAGGGTCTTCATGGCCCATCCTCTGCGGCGGTAGTGCGAATGAGAAAGCGTCGCAGTGGCAACATAACGGACCCGGGCTCCTACGCAAGACCACGGTTTTCTGATCACCGGATCCGGTGCCGGTCGACCGCATCCATGTCGAACGTGAAGCCGAGGCCCGGCCGGTCCGGCACGGCGATGTGGCCGTCCTCGACCGCGATCCGCTCGCGATAGAGACGCGCCGTCCAGGGCATGAACTCCAGCCACGTGGCGTTGCCGAACGCACCCATCAGGCAAAGGCTCTGCTCGGTGAACAGATGGTTGGAAATCGCGATGTCGTGCGCGGCGGCGAGGTGGGCCACCTTCACGAACTCGGTGACCCCGCCGACGCGGCCGAGGTCGGCCATCCAGATGTCGGCGGCGCCGGCCTCCAGCATGCTGCGGAAGCCGTAGCGCGTCGCCTCTGTCTCGCCGCTGGCGATGGGGGTGTCGAGCGCGGCCGCCACGCGGGCGGAGCCGTGATAGTCGTACGGCGCCACCGGCTCCTCGAACCAGGTGAGGTCGAAGTCTTCCAGCCTGCGGCCGAGGCGAATCGCATGGTCGGCGGTGAAGCCGCGGCTGGCGTCGCACATCAGCGAGACGTCCGGGCCGATCGCCCGTCGCACGGCGGCGACCCGCTCGACATCCTCCTCGACGTGCGTCTTGCCGACGCGCATTTTCACGCCCCGGAAACCCTCGGCGACGTAGCCGGCCGCCTCGGCGGCGAGTTCGTCCGGCGTGGCGGAGAGCCAAAGGCCGGCGCTGCAATAGACCGGCACGCGGTCGCGGGCGGCGCCGAGCAGGTGGGCGACGGACTGGCCGAGGGCCTTGCCCTTGGCGTCCCAGAGGGCGGTGTCGATCGCGGCGAGGCCGAAGACGGTCACGCCCTTGTGGCCGAGGAAGTAGAGTTCCTTCCACAGCCGCTCCCAGATCCGCTCGGCGTAGCGCACGTCCTCGCCGACGATCGCCGGCTTCAGGCTCCGCACCATCGTCTCCAGCACCTCGATCCGCCGGCCGCCGAGGGTGAAGAGGAAGCTCTCGCCGGTCACGCCGGCATCGGTGTCGACGAACACCAGGACGCAGCCGACGCGGTCGTTGCTGACCCCGCTGGAATTGCGCGTCGGCCGGGGCAGGGGGACCTCGACGACGATCGTGCGCAGGTCGGTGACGCGCATCTTCTTCTTCCTCTCACGCGGATGGGTAACGCGATGCTAGCCGGCAGCGCGGTGCGGCGAAACGGGAGGGCCTTGCCTGATACGGGCGGCTGCCGCCATGTTGCGGCAAAGAGGACGCCGCCCGGCAGGAGAGACGCATGGCCGAAGACCACGCCAAGGATTGCGACTGGAACGCGATGAGCGACGAGGACTTCCGCATGGAGGTCCGGCGCTGGATCGAGGCCGAGTATCCGCAGGCGAAGCGGTTCCCGAAGCACCGCATGACCTATCCGGAGATCAAGGACTGGTTCGACAAGCTGTCGGCCAAGGGCTGGATCGCGCCCGGCTGGCCGCGCGAATACGGCGGCATGGGCCTCGATCCGTCGAAGCTGATCATCTATGTCGAGGAGTACGAGCGCCACGGCTGCGCCCGTATCCCGGACCATGCGCTGCAGATGTGCGGGCCGCTGCTGATCCGCTACGGCACCGAGGAGCAGAAGCGCTACTTCCTGCCGAAGATCCTGAGCGGCGAACACATCTGGTGCCAGGGCTACTCCGAGCCGAATGCCGGGTCGGACCTCGCCAGCCTGCGGACCGAAGCGGTCGCCGACGGCGACGACTATGTCGTCAACGGCCAGAAGATCTGGACGACGCTGGCGCATTCGGCGAACTGGACCTTCTGCCTCGTGCGGACCGACAAGACGGCGCGCAAGCCGCAGGAGGGCATCAGCTTCCTGCTGATCGACATGTCGACGCCGGGCGTCACGGTCCGGCCGATCCCGAACATCAAGGGCGACGTCGAATTCTGCGAGATGTTCTTCGACGACGTGCGGGTGCCGAAGAAGAACCTGGTCGGCGAGCCGAACAAGGGCTGGACCATGGCCAAGGCGCTGCTCGGGTTCGAGCGGCTGTTCCTGGGCAACCCGCGCATGCCGGAATATGCGCTGAACCGCCTGCGCGACCTGGGCGAAAAGACGGGACGGTTCGAGGATGCCGCCTTCGTCGACCGCTTCACGCAGTTCCGGCTGGACGTCTACGACCTGAACTCGGCGTTCGAGCGTTTCGCGGGCATCCTGCGCGCGGGCGGCGAACTGGGGGCCGACGTATCGGTGCTGAAGCTCTGGGCCACCGAGACCTACCAGCGCATCACCGAATACATGGTGGAAGTCGCCGGGGACCACGGCATCCAGCGCGAGGACGTGGTGATCGGCAACACCAGCGTCGACGTGATGGCGCAGTTCATCGAGTCGCGCCCGGCGACGATCTATGGCGGATCGAATGAGATCCAGCGCAACATCATCGCCAAGCAGGTGCTCCGGCTTCCCGGCTGAGCCGGGCTTACGCCCGTCTTTACCGGCCGTAGAGGGCGCCGGCCTACTGTCGCGCGATAAAAACCAACAGGGGTGGACGGTGCGATCCGAGGTGGAAGCGCAGTCGGTGGCGGCGGCCCGGTCGCCGGACTGGCTGGATCCGGACCTTCGTTGGGCGGAGACGCTCTGGCACGCCCGCAAGGGCGTTGCGGATTTGCCGACGAAGTCGCAGATCGATCCGCTCGACGTTCCGCCGCGCTGCCTCGACCTGGCGTTCCTGTTCGAACTGCGCGACGACGCGTGGTACGCGAGGCTGATCGGCACCGGCTATTTCGCGCTCTACGGCTATGACGTGACTGGCATGCGGGTGTCGGACTTCATCCGCGCCACGGGCACAGGCCCGCGCGTGCTGGCCGACTATGAACGGGCCCGCTCCAGCAGGCTGCCCGTGTTCTCGCAGTCGGTCCTGAACTGGCGGCCCACAGGGGCGCAACTGCCCTATCACCGGGTCGTGCTGCCCTTCACCGGAAACCCTCCCGACGATGGGACGGTGCGGTATCTCTTCGGGTTCACCAAGCTGCTCGGCAACCGTTTCTGAGGCGGCCGAGGCCGCTCAGCGGACGCCGCCCGCCGCGCGCAGGGCAGCGATGCGGGCGTCGTCGCAGCCGAGCACCTCGCGCAGGACCTCGTCCGTATGCTCGCCGAGCAGCGGCGCGGGCCCCGCACGCCGCACCGGCGTCCCGGACAGCTTCATCGGCGAGGCGACCGTGCGGAAGCTGCCGGCCGGATGCTCGACCTCCTGAATCATGTCGCGCGCCGCCGGCTCCGGAGCGGCGAGCGCCTCCGTCAGGGTGCGGACGCTGCCGGCGGGGACGCCCGATGCGCGGCAGCGCTCGATCCAGTGGTCGCGCGGCCGGCGCGAGAACAGATCCTTCAGCACCTCGTCCAGCTCCGCCTTGTGCGCCCGGCGGTCCTTGTTGGTGCGGAAGCGTGCATCCTCGGCCATGTCGGGCCGTTCCAGCACGTCGGTGCAGAGGCGCCGGAACTGCCGGTCGTTGCCGACCAGCAGGTTCAGCAGGCCGTCGGCACAGGGATAGACGCCGGTCGGGATGACCAGGAAAGAGCTGTTGCCGCTGCGCGGCGGGTTCTCGCCCGTCAGGAGGGCGCCCTGCGAGAGGAAGCCGCTGACGGCGACGACGGTGTCGAGCAGCGCCATGTCCACATGCTGGCCGCGGCCGGTCACCTCCCGGGCGCGCAGCGCGGCCAGGACGGCCATCCCGGCGTGAAGGCCCGTCAGCGTGTCGGCCAGCGAGGCGCCGGTGCGGACGGGGTCGGCCTCGGGCTGCCCGGTCAGGTACATGAGGCCGCCTTCGCCCTGGGCGATCTGGTCGTAGCCGACGTTCATGCGATAGGGCGTGTCGTGGCCGTAGCCGGAGATCGAGCAGTAGATCAGGCGCGGATTGGCCCCCGACAGGGCGGCGTAGTCCAGGCCGTGCCGCTCCATGACGTCGACGCGGAAATTCTGGACCAGGATGTCGCACTTTGCCGCGAGTTCGCGGCAGAGGTCGCGCCCGGCCTCGGTGCCGAGGTCGACCGTGACGCTCTTCTTGTGGCGGTTGATCGCGAGGAAGTAGGCGCTCTCGCTGCCAAGGCCGGGCGGGTTCCAGGCGCGGCTGTCGTCGCCGCCGTCGGGGTTCTCGACCTTGATCACCTCTGCGCCCAGGTCGGCCAGCATCATGGTGAGGTAGGGGCCGGCGAGCACGCGGGTGAAGTCGAGCACGCGGATGCCCGTCAGCGGATGCGGCAGGGTCGCCGCGGCCTCGTCGGTCATTTCACGATTCCCTGTGCCTTGAGGCCGTCGACCCGTGCCGCGTCGTAGCCGAGCCAGTCGCCGAGCGCCGCGGCGGTATGCTGGCCGAGCGTCGGCGCCGCCATCGGATCGCGTACCGGCGTTCCGTCCATGCGGATCGGGCTGCGCAGGCAGGGCACCGTCCCGGCGGTCGGATGCGGGATCGAGACGTAACGCTCGCGCTCCTTGACCTCGGGCGACTCGCAGGCTTCCGCGATGGTGCGGATCGGGCCCGCGGGGGCGCCGGCGGCGCGCATCCGCGCCACCCAGTTGTCGCGGGTGTCGGTGGCGAAGATCTCGTTCAAGGTGCGGTCGACCAGATCGCGGTTGGCGACGCGCGCGCTGTTGGTGAGGAAGTGCGGGTCGGCGGCGATGTCGGGCCGGTTCACCACGTCGACGATGAACTTCTTCCAGACCCGTTCGCCTGCGAGCGTCATCTGGAACGGCCCGTCGGAGGCTTCGTAGACCCCGACGGGGTTGGCGGCGGGGCTGCCGTTGCCCCAGCGCATCGGCGTCTTGCCGTCGATGAGGTACGCCATGCCGAAGTGGAAGCTCATGGCGCAGGCCGTGTCGAACAGCGCCACGTCGACATACTGGCCCTCGCCGGTGCGGCTGCGGTGGAAGAGGGCCGCCAGGGTCGCCTGGGCGGCGCCGAGGCCGGTGGTGACGTCGATCATCGGGATGCCGGTGCGGGTGGGCTCGCCGTCGGGGCGGCCGGTGATCGACATGAAGCCGCTCTCGGCCTGCGCGACAGGGTCGTAGCCGGCGCGCTTGGCGAAGTCGCCGTCGCGGCCGTAGCCCGACATGGCGCAGTAGACCAGCGACGGGTTGACCGACTTGAGGCTCTCATAGTCGAGGCCGAACTTCTTCATGACGCCGGCGGAGAAATTCTCCAGCACGACATCCGCCTCCGCGGCGAGGTCGCGTGCGAGCGCCTGACCCTCGGGCTTCGACAGGTCGAGCGCGAGGCTACGCTTGTTGCGGTTGTAGGCGAGATAGAAGGCGCCCTCGCCGCCGACGCGCGGACCGGCATAGCCGCGGGCGTCGTCGCCGGTCTCCGGATGCTCGATCTTCAGCACGTCGGCGCCCAGGTCGCCCAGCGTCATGGCGCAGTGCGGGCCGGCGATGACGCGGGTGAAGTCGAGGACCTTGAGGCCGGAGAGCGGGTGCGGGATGTCGCGAACGGATGTCGCCGCAGGTGCCGCAGGGACGGGCGAGGCCAGCCATTCCTTCTCGATCGCCGCGCCGTGCTGGTTCAGCTCGGGTGCGCCGACGGCGTCACGCAGCGGCGTGCCGTAGAGGCGCAGCGGGCTGCGCACGTCGGGCACGTCGCCCAGCGTCTCGTGCGGGATTCGGCCGACGATGCCACGCGTCTCCGCCTCGGCGGAGGTGTAGGCCTCGGGGATGGTGCGGATAGCACCGACCGGCACGCCGGCGGCGCGCATCTGCTCGATCCAGTGCTGGCGCGGCTGCGTCGCGAAGATCGCGTTGAGAAGAGCGCAGAGTTCGGTGTTGTTGGCGACGCGCGCCGCGTTCGTGGCGAAGCGCGGATCGTTGAGCAGATCGGGACGGTTCAGCAGTTCGCCCGCCAGCCGGCGCCAGGGCCGCTCGCCGCCGATCGTCAGGAAGAAGGGCCCGTCGGCGCCTTGGAACACGCCGATCGGCGAGGCGAGGATGCTGCCGTTGCCGGCGCGCTGCGGACATTCGCCGTCGAGCAGGTAGCTCTGCGATGCGTGCAGCGTCATGGCGAAGCCGGTGTCGAACAGCGGCACCTCGACATACTGGCCGCGGCCGGTGGTCTCGCGCGCGATCAGGGCGGCGATGGCCGCCTGGACGGCAGTCATGCCGGTGGTCACGTCGATCATCGGCACGCCAGTGCGCAGCGGCGGCAGGTCGGGGTCGCCCGTCATCGACATGAAGCCGCTCTCGGCCTGGACGACGGGATCGTAGCCGGCGCGCGCCTTGAACGGCCCGGTCCGGCCGTAGGCGGAGACCGAGAGATAGACGAGGCGCGGGTTGGACGGCGCGAGATCGGCGTAGCCCAGGCCGTACTTCTCCATCAGGCCGGTGCGGAAATTCTCGATCACCAGGTCGGCGCGCTCGGTCAGCGCCTTCGCCTTGGCGAGGTCCTCGGCCTTGTTGAGGTCGAGGGCGATGCTGCGCTTGTTCCGGTTGTAGCAGAGGAAGGCCGGCGACAGGCCCTTATACTCCGGCGGCCGGTAGCCGCGGGTGTCGTCGCCGCCGTCCGGATTCTCGATCTTCACCACGTCGGCGCCCAGGTCGGCGAGGGTCATCGCGCAGAGCGGGCCGGCGATGACGCGCGAGAAGTCGGCGACGCGGATGCCGTGGAGAGGGGGGAGGGGACGGTCCTGGGGCATGGGGCTGGCTCTACTTCTTGTCGCCGATATAGCGGAAGTGGGGATGGCGGGCCGCAGCCCGGTCGAAGGTCGCCGTTTCCGAGCAGCCGAAATCGATGTTCGTTTCGGCAATCAGGCGGTCGGCGAAGTCGGCGCGATCATTTCGATAGGCGTTGAGCGCTGCCCATACGGCGTCCTCATGTTCGACGAGAAGTCCGTCGGAGCGCAGCAGCAGTTCCAGTGCGGATGCGATTTCATGGCGACCGTATTTGTAGGTCCGGCCGAGGACCCACACGATCTCGGTGAGGACGATCCGATTGACGAGGCAGGGGGTTTCCTGCCGGCATTCGGCATCGAGAAACGCGTCGGCGATCGCCGTCTGCGCCTCGTCGTCCCTGACCAGGTAGCGAAGCAGAACGTTCGTATCGAGACCCTTCAACGCAGCCCGCGCTCCACCCGCTCGACTGCAGCCTCCACAACGGCTTCGTTCATCTCCTCCACCGTGACGGTGCGCTCCGGCCGGGGCAGGCACCCCTTCAGGGCGGACAGCGGCACGTTCTTCGGCACGACCACCAGCGTCCCGTTTCTCTGAAGCAGGAACTCCAGTCGATCGCCGGGCTTCAGCCGCAGCTTGTCGCGAACGGCCTTTGGGATCGTCGTCTGGCCCTTGCTCGTCATGACCGCGCTGACCATCGTCCTTACCTCCGGGAGGATTCCTTACGAACTGAAATAGTCCTTACCGATCGAGTGGGCAACGCCGTTACCCGACGATGCCCGTCTCCCGGAGTGCCGCGATCTCCCCGGCGTCGTACCCTGCCGCGGAGAGCACCTCGTCCGTGTGCTGGCCGAGAAGGGGCGGGGCCTGGAGGTCGGCGGTGGGGGTGCCGGAGAGCTTGAGCGGGGAGGCGAGCATCGAGATCGTGCCGGCGGTCGGATGCTCGACCTCGCGGACCATGCCGCGATAGCGGATCTCCGGCGCCTCCAGCGCCTCGCCGACGGCGCGCACCGAACCGGCCGGCACGCCGGCGGCGCGCATCCTGGCGATCCAGTTCTCGCGCGTGTCGGTCAGGAACGTCACCGTCAGCAGGTCGCGCACCGCCTGACGGTTCTGCAGGCGGCCGGGGTTGGTGGCGAAGCGCGGATCCTCGAGCAGGTCGGGCCGGTCGAGCACGTCCTTGCAGAAGCGTTCCCACTGGCGGGCGTTGCCGATGACGATGTTGATCAGGCCGTCGGCACACTGGAAGGTTCCGAAGGGCTCGAGGAAGGGATGGCGGTTGCCGAGGCGCTGCGGCTGCTGGCCGGTGACCAGGTAGTTCTGCGCGAGGTTGGCCGTGACCGCGACGGCACTGTCGACGAGGGCGAGATCGATATGCTGGCCCAGACCGTCACGCTCGCGCGCGAACAGGGCGCCCATGATCGCCTGGGTCGCGAACATGCCGGTGAAGATGTCCGCATAGGAGGCGCCGCTGCGCATCGGCTCGCCGTCGGGCTCGCCGGTGATCGACATCATGCCGCTCTCGGCCTGGGCGACGGGGTCGTAGCCGGCGACCATCTTCAGCGGGCTGTCGTGGCCGTAGCCGGAGATCGAGCAGTAGATCAGGCGCGGGTTTACCTTTGACAGCGACGCGTAGTCGATGCCCTGCCGCTCCATCACGTCGGGACGATAGTTCTCGATGACCACGTCCACCTGTGCCGCGAGCCGCCGGACGATCGCCTGCCCCTCGGGCTTGGTGATGTCGAGGGCCAGGCTCTTCTTGTTGCGGTTGACGAAGAGGAAGTAGGAGGCCTCGCCGCCGACCTCCGGCGGCTTGTACTGCCGGGTGTCGTCGCCGCCCTTCGGGTTCTCGACCTTGATGACCTCGGCGCCTAGGTCGGCGAGGTTCAGCGTCGACCACGGACCCGCCAGGACGCGGGTGAAGTCGAGCACGCGGACGCCGGCGAGCGGCGGCGGCCGGCGGCCGGAAGAGGTCTGATCGGTCATGTCGCTGCTGCTGCCGGGGATGGGGCGGGGCGAAGGGCGGTGCCGGAAATGTCCGGATAATGACCGCTGCCGCCGCCCTTGGAAAGATCCCCGCTATTCGCCGGGGGCCACGGCCGGCCGCCGTGCGCGGGCGGCGCTCCAACGGTCGCCGACTAGCGCCATGACCACGGTGACCGTCATGAAACAGACCGCGGCGCCGAACAGCCAGCGCGGCTCGCCCTGGTCGAGGATCCAGCCGAACAGCATCGGCCCGATGGCGCCGCCGACGTTGAAGCCGGTCGACACGATGCCGAAGGTCCGGCCGGCCGCACCGGGCGGTGCGGCGGCGCGCACCAGCATGTCGCGCGACGGCGCGATCAGGCCGGAGAAGAAGCCGGCGAGGCCCATGACGGGGATCAGCACGAAGGCCGGCAGGTCCAGGGTCGCGACCATCAGAATCAGCAGCGCGGCGACGCTGAAGCTGCCGGCGGCGACATCGCCGTGCCGGCGCGTGCGGTCGGCCAGCCAGCCGCCGGCGAGAACGCCGAAGGCGCTCGACGCGAGAAAGGCGGTGAGCGCGACGTTGGCGGTGGTGAAGGCGATGCCGTAGCCGTCGACCAGGGCGGAGACGGAAAAGTTGTTGATGCCGCCGTTCGACAGGCTGAGCAGCATGAAGAAGCCGGTCAGCATCAGCACGGTGGGCGTGAACACCGAGACGCCGGCGCCCTTCGTGCCATCGGCAGCCGCGTTCTTCGCCGGGGCGGCCGCGGGCGCGGCCTTCGGCGGCGAGGCCAGGGCCAGCGCACCCGCCGCGGCCAGTCCGACGGCGCCGGCGAAGATCAGCGCGGCCGACAGGCCGGCGGTCGCGGCGATCACGAGCAGGACGGGCGGTGCGATTGCGCCGCCGACGAAACCCGAGAAGGTGTGGATCGAGAAGGCACGGCCGACCCGCGACGAACCGATTCCGGCCGACAGGATGGCGTAGTCGCAGGGGTGATAGACGCTGTTCGCCAGCCCCGCGATGGCCGCCGCCACCAGCAGCCAAGCATAGACCGGAAACAGGCCGAGCGAGACGAAGGCGAGGCTGCCGAGGCAGAGACCGGCGATCAGCACCCGGCGCGGGCCGATCCTGTCGACCAGGAACCCCATCGGCGCCTGCGTCAGCCCAGAGATCACGTTGAAGATCGTCAGCGCCAGCCCGAGTTCGACGAAGCCGACGCCCATCGTGTCGCGCAGCAGGGGGAAGAGCGGCGGCAGGACCAAAATATGGAAATGGCTGATCAGATGGGCCGTCGAGATCAGGCCGAGCGTGCGGCGCTCGGCGGATCGCACGGCCGCGTCTGTCCTTCCATCGGCGGAGGCCGCGATTGTCATGCTCGCGCTCGTCCTCTTCGGGCGTTCCCGGGAAGCTAGCCCATTACCCGAGCATCCGCCACGCTGTGGCTGAAACCTTCCAACCTCGTCAGGAACCTGGATTGCCTTTGCGGTCCTAGCTGAATAGCGTCGGGGGGCTACCACCTTCTACGCGAGGCACCAGCAATGATCGGGAGAGAGCCGCCTGCCGCCGAATCGGAACGGCCCGGCGACGCCTCGTTGAAAACCTGGACGACCCCGGAAATCACCTGCCTTGCCGCTCAAGACGCGGACGTTGCGCCCGCGTCCAGTGAAGACGGCGGCGCTTTAGTCAGCTAGCGCCGTCGTTGCACCTCCCTGTCTCGCTTACGGGTTCCGCCGGCGCCCCTTTGACAGCGGCGCGCCGGTCCCGGACAGTATGTCCGTACCAACGAACCAAGTGAGGACTCGAGACATGGGCATGCTGGACGGTCGCGTGGCGATCTGCACGGGCGCCGGGCGCGGCGTCGGCGCCGAGGTCGCCAAGATGATGGCGGCGAACGGCGCCAAGGTGCTGGTCAACGATCCCGGTGTCAGCGGCGAAGGCGAGGGCGCCGACAACACGCCGGCGCAGCAGATCGTCGATCAGATCAAGGCGGCCGGCGGCGAGGCGGTGGCGAACTTCGGATCGGTCACCAGCTACGAGGACTGCCTCGGCATGGTCGAGCAGGCCCGCGACGAACTCGGCGGTGCCCACATCCTGTTCAATCCGGCCGGCATCCTGCGCGACCGCATGTTCCACAAGATGTCGCCCGACGACTGGCAGGCCGTCATCGACGTCCATCTGACCGGACACTTCAACGTGTGCCGCGCGGCGATCAACCTGTTCCGCGATCAGGAATACGGCCGCATCGTCATGGTGTCGTCGACGTCCGGCCTGCTCGGCAACATCGGCCAGGCGAACTACGGCGCCGCGAAGATGGGCATCGTGGCGCTCGCGCGGATCCTGGCGATGGAGAACGGCTCGAAGAACATCACGGCCAACGTCATCGCGCCGTCCGCCGACACGCGCATGACCCGCTCGGTACCGACGCCGAAGGATCCGCAGGCCGCCGCGATCCGCGAGGAGCGTCTGCGCCGCAGCCGCGCCGACGCTATCGCCCCGCTGTGCACGTTCCTGGCGTCGGAGCAGGCCGGCTACGTCAACGGCCAAGTCTTCCACCAGCGGGCGGCCGAACTGTCGCTCTACAGCCTGCCGCGGCCGATCCGCATGGTCCACCACAACGGCGGCTGGACTCCGGAATTGATCGCCGAGGTGGCGATGCCGTCGCTCTCGACCTCCTTCATGGATGTCGGCGACTCGCGGAAGATGCACCCCGGGATGCCGATGGACTGATCGACGACGGCAACAGAGAGGGGGTGCCGTGGGGTGCTCCCCATCCTTGGGAGGAAGGCCGATGATCTACGAATTGCGGGTCTACGAGTGCGTCCCCGGCCGGCTGCCGGCCCTGCTGAAGCGTTTCGAGACGATCACGCTGAAGATCTGGGAGCGGCACGGCATCAGACAGGCCGGCTTCTGGACGGTGCTGGTCGGCGAATCGAACCAGACCCTCTATTATCTGCTGGCGTGGGATTCGCTGGCGGATCGCGAGACGAAGTGGAACGCCTTCGCGGCCGATCCGGAGTGGCTGAAGAAGCGGGCCGAGACTGAAGCCGACGGCGCCATCGTCGCCAAGGTCAGCAACCAGTTCCTGCAGCCGACCGCTTTCTCGTCGGTGAAGTAGACCGAGAGGCCATCCGGCCGCAGCGACGCGGCCGGAGGTTTCAGCCCAGTAGCCAGACCGCGACGGTGATGCCCACGACGATGGCGAGGACGAAGGCCGCGGTCATGAACCGGCGTTCCGGCGGCTGCAGTTCCTCTTCCCGCTCGATGGCGGCCTCGGCGCTGTCGGCGTCGACATGGCGCTCCGTCATTCGGGCCCGCTTACGGTCCTCGATCTGGTCGTGCATCGGTTACCCCGCCGGCGCAGCGGCGCCGTCCATCGCGACACCGTCAGACAAACGCCCCAGCGGGCTCCGGGTTCGCGTCGCCCGCGCAGGGCGTCAGTCGACCCAGGTCACGACCTCGTCGACGGCGGCGCGCGTGGTGCGGTAGCCGTTGACCGGATGGCTGGTGTCGGGAAAGCCGAAGGAGATGCCGCAAACCATCAGCCGGTCGTCGGGAATGCCGAAATGGGCGCGCACGAACGGCGAGAAGCGGGCGAGCGAACCCTGTGCGATCGTCCCAACGCCCATGGCCTGCGCGGCCAGCATGAAGCTCGCGACATAGCCGCCGCAGTCGACGGCGCCGTAGACGTCCAGCAACGCATCCGTGGTGACGATGGCGACGTGCGGCGCGCCGAACAGCCGGAAATTCTCCATCGCCTGCCGATCGGAGCCCTCGCGGTCGCCCTTCATGATACCGAGCTGGCGGTAGAGGGCGAGGCCGCTCTCCTTGCGCCGCGTCGCATAGACGCCGCGATACTCGCGCGGGCGCGGCAGGTCGGACTGGTCTGGCGCATCGCTGGCGGCGTGCGCGTACATCGCCTCGCGAAAGCGCTCGGTCCCCTCGCCGCTGGTGATCACCACCTGCCACGGCTGACCGTTCCGCCACGAGGCGGTGCGCTGGGCGATTTCCATGATGCGCGTGATCGTCTCGCGCGGCACCGGCTGGGGCAGGAACGCGCGGCAGCTGTGGCGCGCGGTCATCAGGCGTTCGAGGGCCACGACATCGGCCTCGGTCGCCGCGAACGGCTCGACGGTTCGGGGATCGGTCATCGCATCCTGCTGATCGTTGGTGCCGTCGCCGGCATCCGCCGCCGCGACTGGGTCCGCGATGCGGACGCGCGACCATCTCCGATGCGCAGGCGATGCGAAATGCTTGGTGACCCCGACGGGACTCGAACCCGTGTTACCGACGTGAGAGGCCGGTGTCCTGGACCGCTAGACGACGGGGCCATAAGCGGCGCGCACATTGGCAGAAACGTCCGTGACGATCAAGCTTTCGCCGACGGCCGGACGATTTTGCTGCTGCTTGCCGGCTGCTTTGTGGGCAGCGGTCGCCTATCTGGGGGCTGCAGGGGCAATTGCAATCGCACCCGCAGATTTTCCCGAGGATAAGTCGAAGAGTTCGATTCGCGTGGTTCCGTCGGGCATTTCGACGGTGACCGCGAGCATGCCGTCGCCCGGGGTCGCGCCGATTATGCGTCCGCCGGCGGGCAGCGTCAGGGTTCGCTCGCTGATGCGGGCGGTCGTCGCGCCGCCCAGCCTCTGCGCGATAACCATCGCGAGCGTGATGACGCCGACCACGATCAGCAAACCCATCACCACCACGAGAACCTTCAGTGCACGCACGCCGTCATCCTATGGCTGGCGATCCGCATCCGGACGATCAATCGAGACGATCAACTACCATGTATCCTCACCGCATGGGACCGGGGACGGAGACGAGACGATGACGACGGCGGAGGTGACGGTGGGCTCCGCGGCCGAACGACTGGACCGGGCGCTGGTCGAGGCGATGCCCGGACTGTCGCGAAGTCGCCTCCAGGTCCTCCTGCGGAGCGGTTCGGTCCAGGGCGAAGCCGGTATCGAGACGGATCCCAGCCGCCGTGTCCGGGCGGGCGAGCGGTTCGTGGTGACGATCCCGCCGCCCGAGCCCGCCGATCCGCAGGGACAGGACATTCCCCTCGATGTCGTCTTCGAGGACGACGACCTGATCGTCATCGACAAGCCTGCGGGCATGGTGGTCCACCCCGCGCCCGGGAGCCGCGATGAAACGCTGGTGAACGCCCTCATCGCGCGGTGCGGCGAGAGCCTCTCCGGTATCGGCGGCGTGCGCCGCCCGGGCATCGTCCATCGCCTCGACAAGGACACGAGCGGCCTGCTTGTGGTGGCGAAGAACGACCTGGCGCATGCGGCGCTGTCGGCGCAGTTCGCTGCGCGGACCGTCCGGCGCGTCTATCGGGCGGCGGTCTGGGGCCTGCCCGAGCCAGCGAACGGCCGGATCGAAGGAAACATCGGTCGCAGCACGCGCGACCGCAAGAAGATGGCGGTCCTGCGCACCGGCGGCCGCCCCGCAGCCACCCGCTACAGGGTGTTGCGCAGCTTCGGGCGGCTGGCGGCCGAGATCGAATGCCGGCTCGAGACGGGGCGGACGCACCAGATCCGCGTACACCTCACGAGCCGTGGACACCCACTGATCGGCGATCCCGTCTACGGGGGCGGCGGGCGGGGCGGCCAGGATCCGCGGGCCGTCGCGGCCCGTGCTTTCCCGCGTCAGGCGCTGCATGCTGCGACCCTCGGATTCGCCCATCCGCGCACGGGGGAACCGCTCGACTTCCGGTCGCCCGTGCCGGCCGATCTGGCGGGGTTGCTGGCGGTGCTGGCGGCGGATGACGCCGAGGATTGAGCCGGCGCGAGGAAACAAAGTAACGTTCCGTGGGTTTCTTTCGGGCACACGCCATCTATGCGGAGGCGTGCCCGGAGCCGCCGCCCGTCCGTCGATCGGAATCGTGCCATGGCCAACACTTCGCCCGTTCCCGCCAACCTTCCCGCCGTCGGAAGCGAAGGCAACCTCTCGCGCTACCTCCAGGAAATCCGGAAGTTTCCGATGCTGGAGCCGGAGGAGGAGTACATGCTGGCCAAGCGCTGGCGCGAGCACGGCGACAGCGAGGCCGCCCATCGGCTCGTGACCAGCCATCTGCGACTCGTCGCGAAGATCGCGATGGGCTACCGCGGTTACGGCCTGCCGCTCTCGGAACTGATCTCCGAGGGCAATGTCGGGATGATGCAGGCGGTGAAGCGCTTCGAACCCGAGCGCGGCTTCCGTCTCGCCACCTATGCGATGTGGTGGATCCGCGCCGCCATCCAGGAATACATCCTGCATTCGTGGTCGCTGGTGAAGATGGGTACCACCGCGGCGCAGAAGAAGCTCTTCTTCAACCTGCGGAAGCTCAAGGGACAGCTCAAGGCGGTGGAGGAAGGCGACCTCACGCCGGAGAACGTCCGCAAGATCTCCGAGACACTGAGCGTGCCGGAGGACGACGTCGTCCAGATGAACCGACGCATGTCGAGTCCGGACCATTCGCTGAACGCACCGTTGCGCGCCGACAGCGAGGGCGAGTGGCAGGACTGGCTCGTCGACGAGAGCGAGAGCCAGGAGACGCGGCTGGGGGAGAGCCAGGAACTGTCGCGCCGGCGCGAGATGCTGAAAGGTGCGATGGAGCAGCTCAACGAGCGCGAGCGCTTCATCCTGAACGAGCGCAGGCTGAAGGATTCGCCGTCGACGCTGGAGGATCTGAGCCAGCATTACGGCATCTCCCGCGAACGCGTCCGCCAGATCGAGGTCCGGGCCTTCGAGAAGCTGCAGAAGGCGATCAAGAACGCGGCATTGCGGGAGAAGATGGACGCCGTCGCCGCGCGGCCGGGGAAGACCGCTTAGAGTACCGTGTCGGAAGTCTCGGGCGACACATGGCGCGGGCCGGAAATCTCGTGTCCCCACTCGTCCGTCAGCTTGCGACGGAAGCGCCGCAATTCCGCCACGCGTTGGCGGCGCCGAAACCGGTCGGCGGCCTGGATGACGGGCGGGATCGTCAGGAACAGTCCCCAGCCGATGGCCGCCGAGCCATACATCCCCACCCATACCGACGGCTGGGACAGATAGCGGGGCAGGCGCGCGGTTTCGGCGCCGCCAAGGGTGAAGAAGTAGACGGCAAGTCCGACCCCCGCGAGGTTGAGCGCCCCAACCGCCGTCGCAATGCCGCGGCGCTCGGGTGCTTCGGCGATCCACGCGAGGATCGTCGGCATGACGCCGATGAAGATGAGAAGCGCCGCCGGCGGCATGAGAACGGTGAGAAGCAGGAAGCCCCCCGCCAGCACCGTCATGCCCGCGGTCTTCAGGCGACCGCGGTAGCCTCCCGCCGGGGGGCGTGAAGCCGCCCCACGCGGTAGGGCCGCGCGCTGCACGGCCGGTCGTTGGGCCGGTGTGCGCCGGGACGCCGGCGAGGTCCTGGGAGCTGAAGCGGCCATGCCTAAAGCGCCTGGAGTGCGAGTACGAGCACGACGACGGAGAAGCCGGCGAAGCTCGATACTGCGACGGCGATCTCGCGGCCCCGGTTGGCGGCCCGGCGTTCCATCACGTCGGCCTCGGCGCGGAGCCGCGCCATCTCGGCGCCTGCAGCGGCGAACAGATGCCGCGCGCGGTCGAAGCCCTGCCTGTCTTCGTCCCAGGTGCTCTGGGCGTCGAGCGGGGCTAAGAGCTCGATCAACTGTCCAGACTCGCGCGCGGCTGCCAGGCGTCCCGCGATCTGCTTGCGAAGCGCGCGATTGTGCAGACGGGCCGGCAGGGGCGCGATGCGGGCCGCCATCCAGTTCGAGAGCAGAGGAAGCGGCTCCCGGCCGGCCATGATCTGTGCGGCGGCGAGCAGGCGCAGTTCGAGAACGGCGCGTTCCCCGGCGAGAGGCTGCCGGCTGCCGAGATTGGCGATCCGCTGCCGGCCGAGCGACATGCGGTGCGCGATGAATGCGGCGCCGTGCGCATCGAGCGGCGAGTTTCGGAAATCGGCTGTTCGCGCGAGATGCTCCAGCTGACGCAGGAACATCGGTAGGTCGAGGACGTAGGCCGACCGCATCGCTGGCGAGAGACAGGGAAGGTCGGGAACCAGTTCGTAGGCGCAGCGCTCCAGCCCCGCACCGAAGCCGGCCTGTGTCGCGAATTGAAGGGCGTCGCCCCGGCTGCTGCCGGCGGATGCCCATGCCACACCGTAGGCGTCGGAGAGCAGGCCGGACCGAATGATCCCGATCAGATCCGTGCGGTTCCGGTCGTCGATGAGGATCGACGCCAGGAACGTGCCGAACCCGTCCGGCATGACCGTGACACTGCCATAGCGCAGAGGGCCGTCTGGATCGATCACCTTGGCGACGCGCGCCGCCATGATCGCATCACTGTCGGGGCCCGTCGCGGCGAAGCGCTGCGCGGATCGCACGAGGGTATCGACGGCTTGGGCAGCGCCGGCGTCGCGCAGGCCGTTGCGCAGCCAGTCGGCAAGCGCGCCGGAGCGTACGATGGCCAAGCCGGCGCGGGGGTTCCCGACGATCGCCGCCGCCGCCGACGGTCGGGTGCGATAATGCTCCTGCCCGACGCGCAGGCTTTTTCCCTGTGTGCCGGCACCGGCGGCGGCATGATGCGGTATGCGCTCCTGGCGCAACCAGGTTTCTATCTCGTCCAGGCCCCAACGCTGCTCCTCGTCGTCGTTGAGGAGGCCGCGCAGCATCGGCATCAGCTCCGGCGGCGGGGCCTCGGCACTCAGCACCGCGCTCGCCGATCCGAAATCCAGCCTCCGCTGCGTCAGCACCTTGCCCGGAACGTCCTTCCAGGCGGATCCGCGGCAGGTCAGCTCCAGGACCGTGATGCCCAACGCATAGAGGTCTTCGCTCGCGGAGCCCTCGGCGCGCCCCATCGGATCGGCGGCACCGTTCGGCCGAGTCTCGTGCGCGACCGACTGGTCGGATCCCGGCGGAGCCGAGAAGCACTCGCCCAGGATCACCGAACTGCGACGCGCGTCCGCCCAGAACAGATTGTCCGCGCGGATCGAACGGTGCGCGATTCCCAGCGATGCGAGGTGGCGGAGGGCGCGAGTAACCGGCCAGATGACGCGTTGCACCGTCTCCTGGACGGAAAGGCGCTCGTCGCCGAGGGCAACCCGACCACCTTCGGGCACCTCACAGACAGCCACGATCGCCCGTCGACCGAGCGGCGGCCAATCGACCACGCTGCAATCGAGGACACGCAGGACCCCATGCGGCTGGTTCACCGCCAGCGAACGGAGCACCCTGATTCGGGGCAACAGGGATTCGAAGACCAAGGCGAACAGCTGTCCCTCGGATGCGCCATCCTGACGGACCGCGAACGCCTGGGCCGTCGGCGACGCCAGCGCGGGCAGCAGTTCGCCGGGAAGCAGCGCATAGCCGGAGCGTGTGACGACGGGCGCCGCCGTCTTGTCCGGCTTCGCGTCGTTCTCGGCCGCCGTGTGTTCGCGGGACTCACCCGCCATCTCCGCCTCGCTGGGCATCGCCGTGCACCCGACAGGATCGGCATGTTTGCGTAAGATCCTGTTAACGGGGCGGAACTTGTTCGCACTGGCCGTGTGCTCCATAGTGCGGGAGCCGCCAAACGAGACTTGCCAGCCCTTGCCTGCCGCCCCCCAATGTCAGTGCCGGATCGGCGGATGAGGTTCGCAGCCTGCAGTCCGGCCGCGGTGATGTTCTTCGGCATTGCGCTGGGGCTGGCCCCGGTGCCCGCGGCTACGGCAGCGCCGTGGATCGATCCGGGGGACCGAAACCTGCGCAGCGACATCGAGCTGCTGGAGGCGTGGCGGGTGGTTCCCGGGCCGGTTACGACGTGGCCCATTCCGTGGGCGCAGTTCGCCGGCGCCATGACTCGTCCAGTTCGTAGCGGCCTGCCACCCCACGTCGCCGCGGCGCTCGAGCGGGTGCGCGAGCGCTATCTCGCCGAGACCGAAACCGAACGGTGGCGCGCGACGGTCAGCGTCTCCGCCTCGAACGCGCCGGCGCTGGTGCGCGGCTTCGAACAGCGGGCGCGCGACGAATGGGATGCGACGGCGCAGGCCGAATATATGTGGCCGTCGACGGCGGTGCGGCTCAGCATCGGCGGACAGTCGGAGGCGGATTTCAGCGACGATGAACTGCGTCTGGACGGAAGCTATGTCGCACACGAGACCCACGACTGGCTGCTCTATGGCGGGCTGACGGATCAGTGGTGGGGGCCGGGCTGGAACAGCAGCCTGATCCTGTCGAACAGCGCCCGGCCGTTTCCGCGCGTAGGCGTCATGCGAAACGACCCGAAAGGCTCCGAGCTACCGGTGCTGCGCTGGCTCGGGCCGTGGCAGGCCAACGTCTTCGTCGGCGTCCTTGAGGAGCGGGATCGAGCGGTGAAGGATCCGCTGATCGCGGGGATGCGGCTTTCCGTCAATCCGCTGCCCGGACTCGAACTCGCGGCGTCGCGAACCTTCCAGATCTGCGGCGAAGACCGATCCTGCAGTGCCGGCACCTGGTTCGATGCCGTCACCGGACGGGACAACACCGGCGACGCGAGCGACCCGTCGAACCAACTCGCGGGCTTCGACGCCCGCTATGCCGGCCATATCGGAAGCTTGGCATATGCCGGCTATGCGCAGTATATCGGAGACGACGAAGCCGGGGGTTTCCCTAGCCGCGCCACCGGATTGGTCGGGATGTCGCTCGCCGGTGCGGCCGGCGCGGGCGGGGCTCACTGGCGCTTCGTCACGGAATATTCCGATACGGCCGCCAGCGTGCTCAATTCGGACAAGAGATACGACCTGACCTACAACCACTTCATCTACAGGACCGGCTATCGCTATCGCGGGCGGCCGATCGCCCATGCGTTGGACAACGACACGCGTCTGCTTTCGGCGATCGGAATTCTCACCGACGATCGCGGCTGGATCTATCGCGGCGCCTACCATCATGCAGACGTGAATCGCGATGGCAGCCCCGGCGGCAACGCGGTGAGTGCCACCTCCGAGGACATCGACGTGTTCGAACTCGGCCTTGAGGTGCCGCTCGACCGGTCGTCGCTGGCGTTCGGCCTTCGCTACCAGACGGATCAACCCGATACTCCGGGCGACCGTGACCCGCTCTTCGCCGTCGACGCCCGATGGCTCTACCGACCCTGACGCAAAAGCCGGGACCCAGCATGCGCATCATCAGAAATCTCGCCGCGCTCGCCGCCATCGCATCCCTCGGCGGCTGCGCGACGGGTCAGGGCCTCATGACGGACCTCGGCTTCGGCGGCGCCGCCGCGGAAAGCCGCGGTTCCAGCAACGTGCAGGCGGTATGGCGGGACGAAGTGAGGGTGACAGTGGAGGGGCAAGTCACTCTGGTGGCGGCGGATCCCAACCAATGCCATCTGCTCACCGTGCCCGGCGAGGACCCTTATGCCCTGGTGGGGACTTTGGGCGGGGTGATGGAAGGTGAGCGCGTCGAGGTTACCGGCCAACTCGCCGCATGGTCGACCTGCGACACCTATCGCACGCTCCGGATCAACCGCATCCGTCGCCTGCAACCGGTATCCTGATATCGCAGTTGTGTACGCGAAGGGGCCGTTGAGCGCGTAACTTCAGCGGCCGCATCGGTCGGACCCACACCGGCACCGGCGCTGGCGGCGACAGCGGGATTCTGAATACGATACAAAGCACTGGGGGCAAGTAGACAGCGCGGTTACGGTGCAGTGCTCGGAGCAGGGTTGTGCCGCTCGCGGTGATGTCGAACCGCCGACGTCTTCGCTCCAGAAACACCGATGCCCGGCGCGGTAGCCCGCGTCGGGCGTCGTGCATGCCAGTCTCCTAGTTGCGGCTGATGACCGCGATCGAGGCGGCGCTCACCGCCAGCTGGCTGAATATCTGTGTTACGGTGGTCGCGAACTCGCGCATCCGGAACGGCGCAATGTCGCGCGGCACCACGATCCACGACCCAGGCAGGATCTCGTCGTTCGACGAGCCCCAGACCGAAAAGTTGATGCGCATGGCGGACCCGTTGGGACGGATGATGAAGGCGTTCGAGAGGTCAGCGTCGTCCGTCACACCGCCCGCCGCCTCCAGGTATTCGCTGATGCTGGTCGTCGTGGAGAACTGCTGTGCACCCGGATTGAAAACTTCTCCCGAGATGAACACGGACAGAGGCCGCCGCGGGATCGTGATCTGATCGCCCCCCTCAAGGGTGACATCGAATTCCGGTCGCTGCTGAAGCACGATCGGATTCAACTCGACGACCATTCGGCCAAGAGCGTCGGTGCTTTGAAGCTTGCCGAGCAGATCGGTAATCACGTCGATCTGCTGAGGCGTCAGCTGCTCGTTGGTCTTGCTGGCTGGTTCCGACATGCGTCCGATCAGTGCGCGGTGAAACTCGCTTACGGCTCGGCTGCGAGCCTGCGCCTCGGACTGCCGGACGGCTGCGCGCGTAAATACCGCGCCGGTAGGGTAGGCCAGCGGCTGCAGACCTCCGGCACGCTGAATCAATGAGCTGAGCTTTTCACCGCGCACAATTCCGTAGCGCCCTGGACGCTTCACCTCGCCACGGATCTCTACTAGCCCAATTTCCTGTTGCGAGATGAGCGGGTTGATGAGAACGACCGTGCCCGCGCTCACGCTGATCGCAGTCGGTGCGATCAGGCGAAGGTCATGAAGCTGCCGCTCCACTTCCATTTCGTTCCGATCAGGGGCGAGGACGAAGCGGGTAATCTCGACGGCACCCATGTCGGCGCGTGCGGCGACGCCGCCGGCTGCCGAAAGGACTTTGTCGAGGGACAGTTCGCCGACGATCGGATAGCGGCCGGGCACGACGACCTGTCCCAGCAGTTCGACCGATGCGTCGGCGAGCAGGCGCCCCAAAGTCTCGGGCGCCAACGTGCCGGGTTCGCTCGGCTGCTCCGCCGCCTGATCACCGGAGGGTACGGCCCCCGCCGATGACGTGTCGATCGTTCCTAAGCGGCTGAGTGCCGCGCCGGACGGGCCTGTCATCACGGCTGATTGGCCGGATTGTCCAGAAGACTGGCCAAATTGGCCCGGTACCGAGCCGGGGCCCTGACCGGGGCCGCCTGGCGAGCCGATTGCGCCTCCGGCCTGCTGCTGTGCCTGCGACGGCGCCGGGCCGCCCTGACCGAGGGGGCCCGTCTGCCCGCCTGGCACGATTGGCCCGGCGGTACCCGCTGGTCCAGTCGGGCTGCCGGCTCCGGTCCCCGCCTGTCCCTGAGCCGGGGATGCATCTCCTGCCGACGCAGGCGGCGCCTGACCGCCGCCCTGGACGAGCCGCTGTATTTCCTGGAAGCCGAAAATCCGGACCACGTCACGGCTCGCGAGTGGGATGGGATCGCCGCCCGACATGGCGCTCGCAGGCGAGAAGGGGATGACTTCCCGCATGAAAGTGTCAGGGTTCCGCCGCAGGATGAGGCCGTAGAGGAGATACGGGTCCAGCTTGAACTGAGTCTGATCGCCGATCAGGTCTTTAACGGTGGGAGCGGAAGCCAGACTTCTGGTTCCCGGAAACCGCACGTGTCCAACCAACTGGACGCGGTCCTCGTCAATCTCGACCACGTCGGCCACGGCGGCACTCCGCCTCACCGTGGGACGCTCGGCTGGCCGCCTCACGCCAGACGCCCTCTCCGCCGCCAACCGGTTCAGTTCAGCCGTGGCGCCGACCGCCTGGACGGAACTTTGGCGTCCGCCGGAAAGGGCTCTCGCCAAGGCCATCACTTGGTCGATGCCATCAGGTGCCGCGACCGGATAGGCCCCAGGGTTAAGGACGTTTCCAAGTACGACAATGGAGTTCTGCAGGGCGAATGTCAGCAGCCGCGGGTTCTGGTCGAAGACCGCGGGGCACGTCTTGCCCGTCTTGTTCTGGTCGACGGCAGCGAGCCGAGGTCCCACCAGTCTCTGCAAGGCGGTCGAGAATTGACCGGAAGCCAGATCTGAATTGGGGTTCGCCAGGACCCAGCGGGTCAGGAAGTCAATTCCCGCGCAACTACCTTGAGAGGGCTGCCCTGCCAATGCCGCCGCAACCTCTGTCGACGCTAAGAACCTGATCTCCTCCAAGCCGAACAGGAAGACTTTGTCGCCGCTGGAGAGCGGAATGTCACGTCGGCCGGAAAGAGCGGCACCGAGGTCGAATTTGTCGAAGCGGCTGGCGCGTGTCTGCGGGTCGGCCGTCTCTACGACTGCGAACGGCAGATAAGGATCCGGCAGCAGACCCTCATAACCGCGGACCAGCGCCCTTACCGATCGTGCGCTGGACAGCGGGTACGGACCGGGGAGCCTCGCATGACCGGCGAGCGACACCGTCCCGACCGTGACGTCGGTCGCCGTCTCCACAAAGAGGATTTCGCCGCTGCCGATTGGCTGACCTGACGGTCGGTCGAGGCTGACCAAGCGTTCGGTGCCATCCGGCAAGACACGCAGCACTGCATACCGGTAACGTCCACGGACTCCAACGCCACCGCCCATTTCGACGAGCCCGCTGGTCGTGATGGACTCTGAGCCAGGCGCCAACTCGTAGATTCCCGGCCGCTTCGCCTGTCCTGACAATCCGACCGTGGTGCCGATCACCGGCACATAGATGCGGTCGCCGTTCGTCAGGGAGAGGGTGCCTGTGTCGGAGCGGCCGAATACGAAGTCGTAGAGATCGACAGGAATGTTCGTGCCTTCCCGGATGATCCTCACGCCGCGCAGGCTGCCGGTCTTCTTCATGCCCCCCGCTAGGCGCAGCGCGTCGATCAATGAAGCCTGGCTACTGAGCGTGAGAACGCCCGGATTGGTGACCTCGCCGGTCATCGTAACGCTGATTTCGCGCACCTGGCCCAGCGACACGAAGACTTCTGTGCCGAGCATGCGTTGGGCGGCTTCACGTTTGAGCACCGCCTTGAATTCACCGAACGAGATGCCCGCGACCGGTATCGGCGGAAACTCGGGGAGCACAACCGCCCCTTCCCGGTCGACCTGTACCATGTCGGTCCGGTTGGTCCGGCCCCGCATATGCACCACGATCTGGTCGCCGACGCCGAGAATGTAACCGTCCTGTACGGCTCCGACCTCTCGGAACGTCACGCCGGCGTTGGGTCCGAAGACCTCGTAGCCGATCTGCTCCATGGGGCGGCCGGCACGCCGACTATACTGCTCCTCAAGAAGCGAAGGTTGGGCGGCGGCTGCCGGACTGGCGCCGACCGAGCGCGGCTCCCGCTCCTCTGGCGCCAGCGTCGGCGGCGGCGCCGTGCCGGAGCCCGACCGAAGCTGTTGCTGGATGTCGGGGGGAAGGTCGTTGATGCTGAAGCCACCGGGAAGCGACGGAATGTCGCTCTGAGTCTGAGCCAGGGCGGGCGCCGCGGCCCCCATCATCAGGATGAAGGCGACGCTGCGCGCGAAAGTGACGGGGCGCTTGGCCAGCTGCATAAAGGGTTCCTGTCGCTCGCGATGTGTCTTCGAGGCCGGGGCCAGCGACGGTTTTACGCGAACGCCGCCATGTTCGCCACCGCCGCGAGCGCAGGAGCATGGCCATTGCCGCGGGATGTGACACGTGCAACGCACGGCCTTCCCACCGGGCGGCAAACCGCCGAATATCTGGAGAAGCTATCGAGGAGGGGAACGTCAGTGCTGATCGACGCCAAGAGACTGGAACGGCTGGTCGCGGACATTTTCGCGCGCGCGGGCTGTTCCGCCGCCGAGGCCGAACGGATCGGCCGTTACCTCGTCTCCGCGAACCTGGTCGGGCACGACAGTCACGGTGTGGTGCGGGTCCCGCGCTACGTGCAGCAATTGCGCGCCGGTGCCGTGGTCGCCGACCGCACCGTGAAGGTCGTGAAGGATTCGCCGGTGATGGCGGTGCTCGACGGCCAATACGGCTTCGGCCAGACGGTGGCGCCCCAGGCGGTGCGGATCGGCATCGAGAAGGCGGCGGCCAGCGGGCTGTCGATCGTCTCGCTGCGCCATGCCGGGCATGTCGGCCGGGTCGGCGACTGGGCCGAGATGGCGGCCGAGGCGGGGCAGGTCTCGGTGCATTTCGTCAATGCCGCGGGAAGCGTGCTGGTGGCGCCCTTCGGGGGCGTCGACAAGCGCTTCTCGACCGCGCCCTTCTGCGTCGGCGTGCCGCGCAAGGGGGACACGCCGCTGATCCTCGACTTCGCGACCTCGGTGGTGGCCGAGGGCAAGGTGCTGGTGGCTGCGAAGGGAGGCAAGCCGGTGCCGCCGGGCGCGCTGATCGAGCCGGACGGGCGGCTCACGAACGACCCGGCGACGCTCTACGGCGACGCCGGGCCGGACGCGCCACCCGACAAGCGCGAGAACCGCGGCGCCATCCGCGCGATGGGCGAGCACAAGGGGTCCGGGCTGGCGCTGATGTGCGAGCTGCTGGGCGGGGCGTTCACCGGCAACGGCACGGCCGGCCCATCGCCGCGGCAGTTCTCGAACGGCATGCTGTCGATCTACATGACGGTCGAGTTCTTTGACACCGACGGCTTCTTTGGGGAGGAGATGCGGACCTATCTCGAATTCGTGCAGGGCGCCCGGCCGGCGGAGCCGGGCGGCGAGGTGCTGCTGCCGGGCGAGACGGAGGACCGCTACCGCCGCACGCGGCTGGCGGAAGGCGTGCCGCTTCCGGACGATGCATGGCGCGGCATCGCCGCGACGGCGCGCGAACTCGGCGTGCCGCAGGCGGACATCGACGGCGCCGCCGTCTGACCGGACCCGCGACCGGGCTGGCGGATCCGGCCGGCATGCGTTTCACTGTGCGGCAGGTCCCGTGGGAGGCGTCTCGTGCCGCTCCTTTGCCGCCTCGTCGTCGTCTCGCTGCTCGCGACCTTCCTCGCGGCCGCCGCCGGCCCGGCGTCTGCGAGCGACCTGCCGGTCGACATCGAGCTCGTCCTCGCGGTGGACGTGTCGGGCAGCATCGATCCGGAGGAGGCTGCGCTGCAGCGGCGCGGCTATGTCGAGGCGCTGACGCATGCCGATGTCGTGAAGGCCGTCCGTGGCGGCCCCTTCGGCCGGATCGCGGTGACCTACATGGAATGGGCCGGCGAGCATCATCAGCGGATCGTCGTCGCGTGGCGGCTGATCGAAGACGGCGGCTCGGCGGCCGACTTCGCGGTGGAACTCCAGGCACAGCCGCAACACGCCGAGCGGTGGACGTCCATTTCGGCGGCGATCGACCTATCCTCCGACCTGTTTGAGGGCAACGGCTTCGAAGGCCTGCGACGGGTGATCGACGTGTCCGGCGACGGCTACAACAACAGTGGCCGCCCCGTCGGCGCGGCCCGCGACGAGGCGGTGGCGCGCGGCATAACGATCAACGGGCTGCCGATCCTGAACGGCCGCCCGGGTCCCGGGGGCTGGCCCGGCGCTACCGACCGCGACGCCTATTACGAGGCGAACGTCATCGGTGGCGCCGGCGCCTTCATCGTACCGGCCGCGGATTTCGACGCCTTCGCCACGGCCATTCGCACCAAGCTGGTGCGTGAGATCGCAGACCTGCCCGGTGCGGGCGCGGCCGAGGGCGAGATGCTCCGCTAGGCGCGCGAGCGCGCGGCGCGGAGGAAGGTGCGCAGCGCGCGGTGGAAGGGCTCGGGCGTCTCCAGCTGCGGCATGTGGCCCGCCTGCTCGACGATCTCCGTGACCGTGCCGCGGACGATCATGTCGAGCAAAGTCCCGGCCTCGGGCGGCGCGATCGGGTCGAGATCGCCGTAGAGCAGCAGCAGTGGCGCATGGACGGACTTGAGCTGTTCGGCCAGGTTTGCGCCGGCCAGCATCTGGCATGCGCGCCCGAAGCCGATCGGCGCCATACTGGCGGCCATGGCCGCGACATGCGCTCGTACCGGCGGTTCGCAACCGCGTGGCAGCGCCGTGTCGGCGTAGGTGAGGCCGAAGGCGGCGGGATCGCGTACAAGATCCTGGAGCCAACCCAGCATGCGCGCCGCCTCGGCGCCGCCGATCTTCGCCTGCGCGCCGACCAGCGCCAGCGCACCCACGGCGGTCCCGCGCTTCGCGGCGAAACTCGTGGCGACCACCGCCCCGAGACCGGCGCCGACCACGGCCGCCCGATCGATCTTGAGGTGGGCCAGCAGCGCGCCGAGGGCGTCGGCATAGTCGGCTGCGGCCGGTTCGCGCTGAGGCAGCAGCGCCGATCCGCCGAAGCCGGGGCAGTCCCAGGCGACGACGCGATAATCCTTGGCCAAGCCGCCGAACTGCGGTGCCCAAGCCGTCGAGTCTGCGCAGATGTCGTGCAGCAGGACGATCGCCGGCCCGCGGCCCGCCTCGCGCCAAGCGAGCGAACGTCCGTCGACGACCGTGGTCGATAGCTCAGGTGACGTCATGACCACACGTTCAGCGCCGCGACAGGAAATCCGATACCGCGTCGTTATAGGATGCAACCGCCTCTGCATAGGGGGCGTGGCCGGCGCCTGCGATCGTCACGCGACGGGCACCCGGAATCAGCGCCGCCAGCCGATCGGCCTCGGCGACGGGAGCGATCCTGTCCTCTGCACCAGCTATGACCAGTACCGGCAGGGAGAGGTCCCGCAGCAGGTGGCGATTGTCCGATCGGCCCAGCATCCGCGCCGCCGCCGCGAACCCCGGCAGGCGCGCGGTGGCCGCGACGGCGGCAAGGCGGTCGCGCACGGGCTGCGGCGTGCCCGCCGCGGCCATGCCGCCCGCCCGCAGCCGACCGAACTCGGCGGCGGGCATCGTTTGCAGGTCTTCGACCCGTGCAGCGAAGCCGGGGCCGGAGGGGCTGAAATCGGCGGAGGTGCAGGAAAGGACGAGACTGTGGACCCGCGCGGGTCGTGACGCCGCGAAGCGGGCCGCGACGATGCCGCCCATGGAGTGACCGACCAGGTCGCAGGCTTCGATCCGCAGGGCGTCCATGAAGGCGCAGAGCGATTCCGCATAGTCGTCGGGCGAGGGGTCGTCCGTGGGGAGATCGTTCGACGCGCCGTAGCCCGGCGCATCCCAGGCCACGACGGTCCTTCCGTCGGCCAGTCCCGCCAGTTGCGCTTCCCACGACAGGGAATTGCCGCCGAGGCCGTGCAGCAGCAGGAGGGTGTCGGGGCCGCTCCCGGCCTTGCGATAGCCGATTCGGCCGCGGGTCGTTTCGACGGTCCGCAGAGAAGTCGTCATGTGCCGTGTCACCGCTCCGCTTGGGGCCTGCGCCGCGCCATGGTCTCGCGGTGCAGGGTGTAGAGGCCGCTGGCGGCGATCAGCACCGAGCCGCCGATCGCCCAGGCATCGGGTAGGTCGCCCCATAATAGTGCGCCCAGCACCGCGGCATAGACCAGAGCCAGATAGCGCAGGGGGGCCACCGTCGCGGCCTCCGCGAGGAGAAAGGCCTGGATGATGAAGGAATGGGCGATGCCGACGAGGATGCCGGCGACGGCGAACAGTGCCCAGTCCGCTGCGGACGGCCAGCCGCTGAAGGCGATCAGGAGCGTCGGTGCCGTCCCCGCCACGGCGACCAGCTGCGTATAGAAGATGATGGTCGTCGCGGAATCGTGGCCGCCCAGTTTTCGGGTGGCGATGTCGCGCAGGGCGGAGCAGAGGGCCGCGCCCAGCGGGATCAGCACCACGAGTTCGACCCCCGCGGTCGAGGGGCGGGTCAGCAGCATCACGCCGAGAAAGCCGACCGCGACGCTGGCCCAGCGGCGCCAGCCGACCCGCTCGCCCAGCATCGGCCCGGAGAGGGCGGCGAGGATGAGCGGACTGGCGAAGACGATCGCCAGGGCTTCCGCCAGCGGCAGCACGCTGAAGGCCCAGACGATCAGGGCCGAGGTCGCCAGCGCGAAGAGCCCGCGCACGAGGTTGGCCCCCAGGCGGTTCGCCCGCAGTGCCGTAAAGCCGTCCGTGCGCGCCGCCAGGATCGCGATGGGTATGAAGGAGAAGATGCCGCGATAGAAGGTGATCTCGCCCGGGTGATACCCGTCCGTCAGCCACTTGGTGATGGCGTCCTGGGTGGTCAGGACGAAGACGCCGGCGATCATGCAGAGGATGCCGCGCGCCGATTGCGACATCGGCACGATGGTGGCGGGGGCGTTTCCGGGAGGCATGTTCTTCCTGTTCTCGTTGCCGGCTACACTAGCGGCACACCGACCGGAGGCACAGGCATGAGCGCAACGGACATGAGCGCGGCGAAAGATGCGGGAGAACGCGGCTATGCGCGCCCGGATCTGCTGATCGGGACGGCGGAACTGGAGGCGGCGCTCGGCGATCCGCGGCTTCGCGTGCTGGACTGCACCGTTTTCCTGCGTCCACTGCCCGACTGGAGCGAGTATCGTGCCGAGAGCGGCCGTACCCAGTATCAGCAGGGCCATATTCCGGGGGCGGCCTTCGCCGATCTGATCGGCGATCTGTCGGATCCCGACAGCTGGCTGCGGTTCACCGTGCCGCCGGCGGATCGCTTCGCCGCGGCGATGGGGCGATTCGGCGTGGGCGAGGGAACCCGCGCCGTCCTCTATTCGACCGACTCGCCGCAATGGGCGACCCGGCTCTGGTGGATGCTGCGGTCCTTCGGCTTCGACGACGCACGCGTCCTCGACGGCGGCTTCGCCAAGTGGCGGCGCGAGGGGCGGCCGATCTCGACGGCACCGGCGGCCTATCCGGCCGCCGAATTCGTGGCGGTGCCGCGGCCGGGGCTGTTCGTCGGCAAGGACGAGGTCGCCGCCGCGACCGGCGACGCGGGGACCTGCATCGTCAACGCCCTGAGCCCCGAACAGCATCGCGGCGAGGGCGGGATCACCTACGGCCGGGCCGGGCGGATCCCGAACAGCGTCAATGTCCCGGCGCGCAGCCTGTTCGACCCGGCGGGGACGTTCCTGCCCGCCGACAGGCTTCGCGCGGCGTTCGATGCGGCCGGCGTGGCGCCGGATCGGAAGGTCATCGCCTATTGCGGCGGCGGCATCGCGGCGACCGGCGACGCTTTCGCCCTGACGCTGCTGGGTCGCGACGACGTCGCGGTCTACGACGCCTCGATGCAGGAGTGGGCGAAGGATCCGGCGGCGCCAGTGGAAAAGGGCTGACCGGATCGCTCCGGCCAGCCCTTCTCGTGTCGTTCGGCAGAGCCTCGGCTCAGCCCACCAGCTTCCTGACGAAGTTGGGAAGTGCGAAGGCGCCCCGGTGCAGTTCGGGCGAATAGTAGCGGGTCTCGATGCCCGACGCCTCGTAGCGGCGGCGCAGGGTCGCCTCGTCGACGGTCCGCTTGGCGGGATCGAGCGAGGCCCAGCCCATCGCCATGAAGCCGCCGACATAGGTGGGCACCACGGCGAGATAGCAGTTGCCGTCCGGGAAGAGCGCCCGGAAATGGCCGACCGAACTCACCAGCTCGTCGGCCTGCAGGGCAGGCACGCCGTTCTGGGTGACCAGGATGCCGCCGGGGTTCATGCACCGCTTGCAGTCGGCGTAGAATTCCCGGCTGAACAGCACGGCGCCCGGGCCGATCGGATCGGTCGAATCGACGATGATCACGTCGAATTTCTCGTCCGTCTCGGCCATGAACTTGGCGCCGTCGCCGACGATCAGGCGCGTGCGCGGATCGTCGTAGGCACCGTCGCTGATCGAGGGCAGCCACTGGATCGAGGCGTCGACGACGCCCTTGTCCAGTTCCACCTCGACGGCCGCCTCGACGGGATGCTTCAGCACCTCGCGCAGGACGCCGCCGTCGCCGCCCCCGATCACGAGGACGCGCTTGGCGTCCCCGTGGGCGAACAGCGGCACGTGCGACATCATCTCGTGATAGACGAACTCGTCGCCCTCGGTCGTCTGCGTGACGCCGTCGAGCGCCATGATCCGGCCGAAGGTCGGGTTCGTGTAGATCACGAGATCCTGGAAGTCGGTTCGGCCCCTGTGCAGGACCTCACCGACCTCGTAGGTCATGGCGATGTGCTTGTGGAGTTCCTCGCGGAACCACGAGCCGCCGCTCAAAGCACCAGGCCTCGCTTGTGCTCGATCACGTTGATGTTGTCCGGGCCGAACGCCTCTCGCAGGACCGGGATGCCCTTGTAGGGATTGCAGTCGCCGCACATGAACACGTCGAGCGCCGCGAAATTGCGCTCCGGCCACGTGTGGATGCTGATGTGCGACTCTGCCAGCACGACGACGCCGGAGATGCCGCCGTTCGGCTCGAAATGATGCAGATCGACATTCAGGATCGTAGCGCCCGACACGATCGCCGCATCACGCAGTGCCTGTTCGACAACCTCCAGGTTGTCGAGACGGCTCGCGCCCCATAGATCGATGATCAGATGCGTACCCGCGAACTTCAAACCGTCGCGTTCAACGAAATAATCCTTCTGCTCCGGTTCGACGGGAGTGGAAGGGACGACGGTGAGCGTGGTGTGGGTTGCGCTGAACGGCTTCTTTGCGGACGCCGGATCCTTCGATCCATTGTACCCCGCGACAAACGCCAGCTCCCCAAGAGGGTTGGTCATTAGGCAACTCCCAGAGGCCAGTGGTGGGGGTGGAAAACGAGGCGCGTGTTTTGTGCGAATTACCTCGTCGATGCAAGGCCCCAAAAGCTGGGGGACCCCCCCTGCGAATCAAGAGATAATTCCAGGCCGGGCCTAGGGTTTTTCGCTTGTGTGGAGCGAAGTGGCGGAACCCCGCGCTATACGGGCCTGTCGGCGCGGGCGAGCCTGCTTTCGCGATAGGCGATGTAGGTGGCGCTGGAGAAGATGACGGTACCGCCGATCCACGCCCATACGTCCGGCAGTTCGGAAAAGACGACCCAGCCGGCGAGCGTCGCCCAGAGCAGGCGCAGGAAGTCGAGCGGCAGAACCGCCGTCGCGTCGGCCAGCCGGAACGCCTGGGCGAAGCAGAGGTGACCGAGGGTCCCGGCGGCGCCGATCAGGACGAACCAGCCATAGTGCTCCAGGGTGGGCCACTCCCAGACGAACAGGGCGGGGACGAGCGTGATCGGCGTCATGAAGAGGCCCATGTAGGCGGTCTGGGTGGCGCTGGAATCCGTCCGCGACAGGATCTTGATCAGGACCATCGTGCTGCCCCAGCTGATCGTCGAGGCCAGGATCAGCAGGGCGCCGGGGCTGATCTCGGTCAGGCCGGGCCGCAGGACCACGAGCACGCCGGCGAAGCCGACGATCATCGCGGTGATGCGGCGCGCCCGGACCATCTCACCCAGGACGAGGACGGCGAGCAGGCTCCCGACCAGCGGCGCGGTGAAGCTCAGCGCCGTCACGGTGCTGAGCGGGATCAGCGTCACGCCGGTGAAGAAGCACAGCATGCCGACGCTCTGGAGGGCGCCGCGAAAGGCGTGGAGACCGATGCGGTCGGTGCGCAGGGGTTCGAGACCGTGGCGGAGGAACAGCGGCGTGAGCGCGACGAGGCCGAACAGGTTGCGGAAGAAGGCGACCTCGAACGGCGGCAGTTCCTTGCCCACATGCTTCGCCATGCTCTGCATGACGACGAAGCAGAGCGTGGCCACCGCCATCAGCATCATCCCCTGGGCCGTTCGGGAACTTCCTCGAATGCGGCCCGTTAGGCCCGTTCCAGTGTCCGGCAATGCGGCTCGCCTGTTGGTTTCGGTGGGGTGGCTCGACGGGACCGTGTGACGGTTGATCCCGGGACGGTGTGGTCTACTGTTCCGTCCGGACGCGGCATACGCAAGAAACAAAGGGAGCATCTCATGGCTGCCGTCGTCGATCCGATCCGGTCCGTCGGGGCTGGAGACCAGTGGAACGACCTATCCGCACGCTTCACGGCGGTTCGTGATCTGACCGAGCGACTGTCGGCGCCGCTGTCGCCGGAGGACCAGACCGTCCAGTCGATGCCCGATACCAGCCCAACGAAGTGGCACCGGGCGCACACGACCTGGTTCTTCGAGACCTTCGTGCTGATGCCGCACCTGGAAGGCTACCGGCCGCTCGATTCCGCCTATGCCTACCTCTTCAATTCCTATTACGAGCAGGCGGGAGCCCGTTATCCGCGCCCGCAGCGTGGGCTCGTGACGCGGCCGGGCGTGGCGGAGGTCGGCGACTACCGGCGGCATGTCGACGAGGCGATGCGTCGGCTCCTGGCGCAGGAACCGGGGCGCGAGGTCGCGGAACTCGTGGACCTGGGCCTGCATCATGAGCAGCAGCACCAGGAACTGCTGCTCATGGACATCAAGCACGTGCTGTCCTTCAACCCGCTGCGGCCGGCTTATGCCCCGCCCCCGACGCGGCAGCCGGGAAGCATCCCCGCCGAGTCGTGGGTCTCGTTCGAGGGCGGCCTCGTCGAGATCGGCCATCGGGGCGAGGGCTTTGCGTACGACAACGAGACGCCGCGACACAGGACCTACGTGCCGCCGTTCCGGTTGGCGGGGCGGCCGGTGACCTGCGGCGCCTGGCTGGATTTCATCCGCGACGGCGGCTACCGAACGCCGACCCTGTGGCTGTCCGACGGGTGGGCGGCGGTGAAGTCGGAAGCTTGGGAGGCCCCGCTCTACTGGAACCGCGACGGCGAGGACTGGTCGCTGTTCACGCTGGGCGGGCAGCGCGAGATCGACCCGCGCGAACCGGTCTGCCACGTCAGCTACTACGAGGCGGACGCCTTCGCCCGGTGGGCGGGCGCCCGGCTGCCGACCGAGGCGGAGTGGGAAGTGGCGGCCGGCTCGGTGCCGGTCGCCGGCAACTTCGTCGCCAACGGCGCCCATCACCCGCTGCCGGTGCGCGATGCGCCGGGCCTGCAGCAGATGTTCGGCGACGTCTGGGAATGGACCATGAGTGCATATGCGCCATATCCCGGCTATCGCCCTCCGCCGGGCGCCGTCGGCGAATACAACGGGAAATTCATGATCAATCAGATGGTGCTTCGCGGAGGTTGCTGCGTGACCTCCGAGGATCATGTCCGGCCCACCTACCGGAACTTCTTCTATCCGCACCAGCGCTGGCCGTTTTCGGGCGTCCGCTTGGCCACGGAGGCCGCGTGAACGCCGGGGCGGCGGCCCTGCAGACGCTCGACCTTGCGCCCGGACGGGGGCCATTCCTCAGCGACGTGCTGGATGGGCTGTCCCATCCGCAGAAGCGCTTGGCGGCCAAGTATTTCTACGACACCCGCGGCTCCGAGATATTCGAGGAGATCACGGAGCTCGAAGAATATTATCCGACCCGCACCGAGATCGGCATCCTGGAAGCCCGGGCGACGTCGATCGCGGCACTGGCGGGGCCGGGCGTCGTGCTGATCGAGCCGGGGGCGGGGGCGACGCGCAAGGTGCGTATCCTGCTCGACGCCCTCGAAGCACCGGCGGCCTTCATGCCCGCCGACATTTCCGGGGAGCATCTGGTGGCGGCCGCCGGGCAGCTGGCCCTCGACTATCCGCACATCCCGATCATCCCGGTGATCGCCGACTACACGCGCGGCTTCGACCTGCCGCTACCGGCGGGGGCAGAGACCGCGAAGCGCGTGGTGTTCTTCCCGGGGTCGACGATCGGCAACTTCGACCGCAGCGAAGCGGCGGTGTTCCTGCGGCGGATGGCCGATCTGGTCGGATCGGGCGGCGGCGTCATCGTCGGTGCCGACCTGAAGAAGGATCCCGCCGTGCTCGTCGCCGCCTACGACGACGCGAAGGGCGTGACAGCCGCGTTCAACAAGAACCTGCTGGTGCGGATGAACGCCGAACTGGCGGCGGACTTCGACCTCGATGCCTTCCGCCACCGGGCGATCTGGAACGAGGCGAAGGGCCGGATCGAAATGCACCTGGAGAGCCTGCGGGCGCAGGACGTGACGATCGACGGCCGGCGCTTCGCCTTCGACGTGGGCGAAACGATCCATACCGAGAACTCCCACAAGTTCACGATTGCCGAGTTCCAGGCGATGGCGAAGACCAGCGGCCTGTCGCCGCGGGCGGCCTGGACCGATCCCCGGGAGCGGTTCAGCGTGCACTATCTGGAAGCGATCTAAACGCGCACAGCCGCGCATGCGGGCAGGCCGTCCTTGCCAAGACGGCCCTCGCTGCACTATCTAGCGCCAACTTCGCACGCGGGAACGCGGGCGGCGCCGTGCGTCGCTCGCTCCGGTGCCCGTGTCCGGCTCGTCCGGACGGGTCACATCCCGCGGAGGCACAACCGGAAAAGAGAACGACACATGGCTATTCCGACATTCACGATGCGCCAGCTGCTGGAAGCCGGCGTCCATTTCGGCCATCACACCCGGCGCTGGAACCCGAAGATGAAGCCGTTCATCTTCGGCGAGCGTAACGGTATCCACGTCATCGACCTGCAGCAGAGCGTGCCGATGCTCTATCGCGCGCTCGAGGTCGTTCGCGACGTCGCCGCCGGCGGCGGGCGCATCCTATTCGTCGGCACCAAGCGCCAGGCGCAGGACGCCATCGCCGCCGAGGCGCAGCGCTGCGGCCAGTACTATGTCAACCACCGCTGGCTCGGCGGCATGCTGACGAACTGGAAGACGATGTCGCACTCCATCCGCAGGCTGAAGGAGCTCGAGGCGATGCTCCAGCAGGGCACGACCGGCCTGACGAAGAAGGAGACGCTGAACCTGACGCGCGAGCGCGACAAGCTCGAGCAGACGCTCGGCGGCATTAAGGACATGGCGGACCTGCCCGACCTGATCTTCATCGTCGACACGAACAAGGAGCACATCGCCGTCGAGGAGGCGAACACGCTGCGCATCCCGGTGGTGGCGATCCTCGACAGCAACTCGGATCCGCGCGGAATCACCTATCCGGTGCCGGGCAACGACGACGCGATCCGCGCCGTCAGCCTGTATCTGGAACTCGCCGCGGGCGCCGTGCTGGACGGCCTCGAGCGCGAGATGGTGACCTCCGGCGTCGACATCGGCGAGCAGGATCAGCCGATGACCGAGGTTCCCGCCGAGGCGACCGAAGAGGAGAGCGCGCCGGCCGCGACGGCCTGAGCGCGACATCCGCTAACTGCGGCCGGCGGTAGCCGGCCGAAACCGAGGACGGAAGAGCAATGGCTGCAATCTCCGCCGCGCAGGTCAAGGAACTGCGCGAGACGACCGGCGCCGGCATGATGGACTGCAAACAGGCGCTGAATCAGACCGACGGCGACATGGAAGCGGCGGTCGATTGGCTGCGCAAGAAGGGCCTCGCCGCTGCGGCGAAGAAGGCGGGTCGCGTCGCCGCCGAGGGTCTCGTCGGCGTTGCCGTGAAGGGCACGACGGGCGCCGTCGTCGAGGTCAACGCCGAGACCGACTTCGTCGCGCGCAACCCCGACTTCCAGACTTTCGTCAGCACCGTCGCCGAGGTGGCGCTGGGCGTCGAGGGCGATGTCGAGGCACTCAAGGCCGCCGCTTATCCGGGTGGTGGAACGGTTGCCGAGGAACTCACAAACCTGATCGCGCGGATCGGCGAGAACATGACGCTGCGCCGGTTCGCCCGCCTGTCGACCTCGCAGGGTCTCATCGGCAGCTACGTGCATGCCGCGACGGCCCCGGGTCTCGGGAAGATCGGCGTGCTGGTCGCGCTCGAGACCAGCGGCGACGTCGGCAAGATCGAGGAACTCGGCCGGCAGATCTCGATGCACGTCGCTGCGGCCAACCCGCAGTGGGCGAGCACCGACGAGGTCGACACGACGGCGCTCGACCGCGAGCGCGCGGTGCTGAGCGAACAGGCCCGGGCATCCGGCAAACCCGAGAACATCGTCGAGAAGATGGTCGAGGGCCGCCTGCGCAAGTATTACGAGGAAGTCGTCCTCGTGGAGCAGGTCTGGGTGCTCGACCCCGACCAGAAGGTGAAGGCGGTTCTGGCGGAGGCGGGCAAGACGGCTGGTGCGCCGGTCAGCGTGCCCGGCTATGTTCGCATGGCCCTCGGCGAGGGTGTCGAGAAGGCCGAGCAGGACTTCGCAGCCGAAGTCGCAGCGACGCTCAATCGCTGACCAGCCGGTGCGGCGGGATCCCGGTCCCGCCGCCAGCCATCGGAGGATCCGCCGCACATGACCGTCCAGCCGCGCTATCGTCGCGTACTCCTCAAGATTTCGGGCGAGGCGCTGCTGGGGGATCAGGAGTTCGGCATCGACGCGAAAACCGTGAACCGAATCGCGGCCGACGTGGCCGAGGTCCGCGCCATGGGGGTCGAGGTTTGCCTGGTCGTCGGCGGCGGCAACATCTTCCGCGGGATCTCCGGCGCCGGCTGGGGCATCGACCGCGGAACGGCCGACCATATGGGCATGCTCGCGACCGTGATTAACGCCCTGGCGATGCAGAGCGCGCTGGAGCGCATCGATGTCCCGACCCGTGTCCAGTCGGCGATCCCGATGTCGTCGGTGTGCGAGCCGTACATTCGCCGGCGGGCTCAGCGGCACATGGAAAAGCAGCGCGTCGTGATCTTCGCGGCGGGGACCGGCAATCCCTTCTTTACGACCGACACCGCGGCGGCGTTGCGCGCGTCCGAAATGGCGTGCGACGCCCTTCTCAAGGGAACGCAGGTCGACGGCGTCTACAGTGCCGATCCGAAGAAGGATCCGAAGGCCGTCCGCTACGACCGCCTGACCTACATGGAAGTGCTGACGCGGCAGCTCGGTGTGATGGACGCCTCCGCAATTGCCTTGTCGCGGGACAACGGCATTCCGATTCTTGTATTCTCGATCCACAATGATGGCGCGTTTGCCGAGGTCGTTTCGGGCCGCGGCAAGTCGACCATCGTTTGCGATGCGAACGGGTGATCTCGTGGCCGATCCCGACATAGACGACGTTCAGAAGCGGATGGATGGGGCGCTCGAGGCGCTCCGCCGGGAATTCCAGGGCCTGCGTACCGGGCGTGCCTCGGTCAGCCTGCTGGAGCCGATCACGGTCGAGGCCTATGGCGCGAAGATGCCGATCGCCCAGGTGGGCACGCTCGGCGTGCCGGAGCCGCGGATGATCACGGTCCAGGTCTGGGACAAAGCGGTCGTGGCGGCCACCGAGCGGGCGATCCGCGAGGCCAATCTCGGCCTCAACCCCATGCGCGACGGGCAGCTGCTGCGGATACCTATTCCCGAACTGAGCGAGGATCGCCGGCGCGAACTGTCGAAGATCGCGGCGCGCTACGGCGAGCAGGCGCGCGTGGCCATCCGCAACGTCCGGCGCGACGGCATGGACATGCTGAAGCGGATGGAAAGGGAAGGCGAACTGTCCCAGGACGAGCAGAAGGTCTGGGCGGAGGAGATCCAGGAACTGACCGACCAGCACATCAAGGCGGTCGACGATGCCCTGGCGGCCAAAGAAAAGGAAATTATGCAGGTCTGAGGCATGGTTAGCGCCGTCCAGAGTAGCGAGGGGTCGTCGCCGCCCGCGCACGTGGCCATCATCATGGACGGCAACGGCCGCTGGGCGAAGAGCCGCGGGCTGCCGCGCATTTTCGGTCACAGACGCGGCGCCGAGGTGGCGCGCCAGGTTCTGCGCCGCGCCGACGAACTCGGCGTGTCGTACCTGACGCTCTACAGCTTTTCGTCGGAGAACTGGCGCCGGCCGCCGCCGGAAGTCGAAGACCTGATGGGCCTGCTGCGCGTCTATCTGCGCAGCGAGGTCGCCGACCTCCACCGCACCGGCGTGCGGGTGCGCATGATCGGCGATCGAACGCGGATGCCCGGCGACATCATCGACCTCGTCGAGCACGCCGAAGAACTGACGGCCGCGAATACCGGCATCACCATGGTGCTCGCGCTGAGCTATGGCAGCCGCGACGAGCTGGCGAAGGCGGTCAGGCAGATCGCCAGGGAAGCGGCGGACGGCGGCATTCGGCCGGACGAGATCGACGAGGACACCATCGCCCAACGGCTCTACACCCGGGACATTCCCGATCCAGACCTCGTGATCCGCACCGGGCGCGAGAAGCGCCTGAGCAACTTCCTGTTGTGGCAGGCGGCATATGCCGAACTGATCTTCACCGACGTTCTCTGGCCGGACTTCACGGCACGAGATCTGGAGGATGCCATCGGCGAGTTTCACAAGCGGGAGCGTCGCTTTGGCGCGACCAGCGCCTGATGGCCGCGGCGGGGAGTTGCAGCGGCGCATCCTCTCAGCCGCCATCCTCGCGCCGGTCGCTCTCCTCGCCGTCCATCTCGGCGGCATCGCCCTTGCCGTGCTGATGGTCGCGGCCGCCGGCGCACTCGGTTGGGAATGGTCGCGGCTGTGCGGTTTCGCCCCGCCACGTCCCCTTGGGGTGAGCCTGATCGTGCTGCTCGTCGCAATGGTGATCGCGGCGCAGGTGGGCGAGGCGTACGACGCGTCGGCAGCGGTGCTTGCGATCGTAGCCGCCGGCATGGCCACCGCTTCGATGGTAGGGGCGACGGCGTCCTTGCGCTGGAGCGCCGTCGGTCTCCTCTATCTGGGGCTGCCCTGCGTGGCGCTCCTTTGGCTGCGTGCGGCCGGTGCAGATCACGTGTTCTGGGTCCTGTGCGTGACATGGGCAGCAGATATCGGCGCCTACTTCACCGGCCGTGCGATCGGCGGTCCGCGCCTGGCACCCGCGATCAGCCCGAACAAGACATGGTCGGGCTTCTTCGGCGGCATGGCTGCGGCTGCGGCGGTCGGCGGGATGTTCGGGTTCTCGCTCGGGTCGAAGGGCTGGGCCGCTGCGGCCGCGGCGGCTTTGATGGTGGCACTGGCCGCCGTCGTCGGCGACCTGGCCGAGTCTGGACTCAAGCGGCGCTTCGGGGCGAAGGACGCGGGCAACCTGATTCCCGGGCATGGCGGCGTGCTCGATCGCCTCGACAGTCTTCTGCTCGCCGCGCCGATGGCGGCGTTGCTGCTCGCTGCCGGCTGGCGGTGGCTGTGACGACCGACCCGCGCAGCATCACCATCCTGGGGTCGACGGGGTCCGTCGGCTGCAGCACCCTGTCGCTGGTGGCAGAGGCCCCGGAACGGTTCGTGGTCGAGGCGCTGACGGCCAAGGGCAGCAGGATCGACCGGCTCGCCGAGCAGGCACGCCGGTTCCGTCCCCGCTTCGTCGCCGTATCGGATCCGCACGCGTGGCGGCCTCTGAAGGCGGCCCTCGGCGGGACGGGCATCGAGATCGCGGCCGGCGCCGAGGCGGTCGTCGAGGCCGCCGGCAGACCGGCGGAACTGGTCATGGCTGCGGTGGTCGGGGCCGCGGGCCTGCGACCGACGCTCGCGGCGATCGACCGCGGCGCCACGGTGGCGCTGGCGAACAAGGAGTGCCTCGTCTGCGCCGGCGATATCGTCATGGAGCGGGCGCGGCGCAGCGGCGCGATCATCCTGCCGGTCGATTCCGAGCACAGCGCGATCTTCCAGGTGTTCGACGGCGCCCGCCCGGAGGGCGTCGAGCGGATCATCCTCACCGCCTCCGGCGGCCCATTCCGGGCGATGCCTTTCGAGCAGATGCGCCGGGTTTCGCCGGCCCAGGCGCTCGCCCATCCGAACTGGGAGATGGGGGACAAGATCACGATCGACTCGGCCACCATGATGAACAAGGGCCTGGAACTGATCGAGGCTGCCCACCTGTTCCCCGTGCCCGCCGTGCGGATCGAGATCCTGGTCCACCCGGAATCGGTCGTGCACAGCATGGTTGCCTACCGCGACGGCTCCGTCCTAGCCCAACTCGGGCTTCCCGACATGCGCACGCCGATCGCGGTGGCGCTCGCCTGGCCGGAACGCATGCCCGTATCCGGGGCGCGCCTGGACTTCGCGTCGCTTGGCCGGCTGACGTTCGAGGCCCCGGATCCCGTCCGCTTTCCCGCCCTGCGGCTCGCCCGGGAGGCGCTGGTCGCCGGGCGCTGCAGGCCGGCCGTCCTCAATGCCGCCAACGAGGTGGCGGTGGCCGCCTTCCTGGCCGAACGGATCGGTTTCCTCGACATCATAGCGGTGGTCGAATCGACCCTCGCGGCGGCTCCGGTGCGATCCCTGACGGGGCTGGCGGACGTCGTAGAGGCGGACATGGCCGCGCGGGAGATCGCTCGCGGCTTAATCGGACGGATCGCGGTTGCCCCGACCGGCACCGCTCACTAACGTGACCCCATGTCGCTCATCCTAGGCTACATTCTCCCATTCCTGGCGATCCTGACCGTGCTCGTGTTCGTGCACGAAATGGGGCATTTCTGGGTGGCGCGACGCTGCGGTGTGAAGGTGGAGGTCTTCTCCATCGGCTTTGGACCGGAGCTGTTCGGCTGGAACGACCGGCACGGTACGCGCTGGCGCTTCAGCGCAATCCCGCTGGGTGGCTATGTCCGCATGTTCGGCGATGCCGGCGCGGCCAGCAACCCCGGCCGCGACCTGGATGCGATGTCGCCCGAGGACCGGGCGCGCTCTTTCCATCACAAGGGCCTGGCGCAACGGGCAGCGGTGGTCGCTGCCGGGCCGGCCGCCAACTTCCTCCTGGCGATCATTCTCGGTGCCGGGCTGTTCATGACCGCGGGGCGGCCGTTCACGCCGCCCGAGGTCGGCATGGTGATGCCCGACAGTCCGGCCGAGGCCGCCGGTCTTCGTCCGGGAGACGTGATCGTCAAGCTCGACGGTGCTTCGATCGACCGGTTCGAGGACATCCAGCGCATCGTCCAGTTGAACCCGCAGGTGCCCCTCCAGATCCTCGTCGACCGCGACGGCAGCCCCGTGTCGATGACGGTGACGCCGGCCATGCAGGAGCAGGTCGACCGGTTCGGCAACACGCATCGTTTCGGACAGCTCGGCATCGCGCGCGGCGGCCTCGAAGTCGTCCGTCTCGGTCCGTTGGAGGCGGTCGGCGCAGCCGTCGAGAACACGATCACGATGTCCGCCACGATCCTGAAGGTCGTGTGGCAGATGATCGTCGGGGCGCGATCCGCGGACGAGTTGGGAGGAGTGGCACGGATTGCTCACCTCTCCGGCGAAGTGACGCAGGTCGGTATCGTCGCCGTGGTCAACTTCATGATGCTGCTGTCGATCAATCTCGGCCTGATCAACCTCTTTCCGGTACCGATGCTCGACGGCGGCCATCTTATGTTCTATGCGGTGGAGGCAATTCGTGGCCGGCCCATGGGCGAGCGTGCACAGGAATACGGCTTTCGGATCGGCTTCGGCCTCGTTCTCGCGTTGATGCTGTTCGCAACGTGGAACGATCTCGTCTATTTTCGCGTCGTCGATTTCGTCAGGCAGATCGCCAGCTAACTGATGCAAAATTCCGTCCGACGCGGTCTCCGCGTAACTCTCGCCGCGTGCCTCGCGCTGCTGCCCCTGCTTGGGCCGTCGCCGGGTACGGCGGAGGCCCGATCGTGGACCCAGCTGGCGCAGCTGGCACCTGGAGGGGGGACTGCGGCCCCCGCACAGGGATCGGGGATCGTGCGCAGCATCCGGATCGAGGGCACGCAGCGCGTCGATCCGCAGACCGTGCGCTCCTACCTCACGATTCGCGAAGGCGACCGGCTGAGCCCGGCGCAGCTCGACGACTCGCTGAAGGCGCTGTTCGCCACCGGATACTTTGCGGATGTGGCGCTGAACTCCGAGGGTGACGTGCTGGTCGTGCGGGTCACCGAGAATCCGGTGATCAACCGGGTGGCGTTCGAAGGCAACAGCAAGATCGAAGACGAGGCACTGAGCAGCGAGGTGCAGTCCCGCGCGCGCATCGTCTACACCCGCACGCGGGTGCAGAACGACGTGAAGCGAATCCTCGAGCTGTACCGACGCAGCGGCCGTTTCGCTGCGCGCGTCGAGCCGAAGATCATCCAGCTCGAGCAGAACCGGGTCGACCTCGTGTTCGAGATCGAGGAGGGTGACCGGACAACGGTCGAGCGCATCAACTTCGTCGGCAACCAGAAGTTCGACAATGGCGATCTCCGGTCGGTGATCCGCACCGAGGAAAGCCGGTGGTGGAAGTTCCTGACGTCCGACGACGTCTATGACCCCGATCGCCTGGCCTTCGACCGTGAGCTGCTTCGGAAATTCTACCTCTCCGAGGGCTATGCCGACTTCCGCGTCGTGTCGGCCGTCGCCGAACTGACCCCCGATCGCAGCGCCTTCGTGATCACCTTCACGATCGAGGAGGGCGAGCGCTACCGTTTCGGCGATCTCGACGTCACCAGCCGGCTGCCCGACCTGAGTGCAGAGAAGGTGAGGCCGCTCGTCACGATCAAGGAGGGCAGCTGGTACAACGCGACGCAGGTCGAGCAGACCGTCGAGAAGCTGAACCAGGAGATCGGGAAGTTCGGCTACGCCTTCGTCGACGTCCGGCCGCGGGTTCAGCGGCGGCGGGACGAGCGGCTGATCGACGTCGTCTTCGAAATCGGCGAAGGGCCGCGCGTCTATGTCGACCGCATCGAGATCGAGGGCAACGTCCGCACCCTCGACAAGGTGATCCGACGGGAATTCCGCCTTCTCGAGGGAGACGCGTTCAACACGCAGAAGATGCGGCTTTCGCGGCAGCGGATCGCGAATCTCGGGTTCTTCGAGAAGGTCGACGTGACCAACGTGCCGAGCAGCCAGCCCGATCGCACGACCGTAAAGGTCAACATCACCGAGCGGTCGACCGGCGAGATCTCGCTTGGTGCGGGCTTCTCCTCGACCCAGGGCGCGCTCGCTGACATCGCGCTGCGTGAGCGCAATCTCCTCGGCCGAGGCCAGGACCTGCGCCTCGGTTTCCAGGTCTCCCAGGAACAGCAGCAGATCGACCTCAGCTTCACCGAGCCCTACTTCCTCGACCGGCCCCTGCTGGCCGGCGTGGATGTGTTCCGGATCATCCGGGACAACACCGACGAGAGCTCGTTCGATCTCGACACGGCGGGCGTCAGCCTGCGGATGGGCTACCGCATCACCGAGCCCCTGTCGCAGCGCTGGAAGTACACGTTCCGGCGAGACGACATCGACCCGGAGAGCGACGCCTCGCGCTTCATCCGCAAGGAGGAGGGCGTCAGCTACACCTCGTCGATCGGCCAGGATCTGATCTACGATACGCGCGACAACCGCTTCGAACCGACGGAGGGATATACCCTCAGCCTCAGCAACGAGATCGCGGGCCTCGGCGGTTCGGTGCACTATCTCCGGACCGAGGTCGGCGCGTCCTGGTACTATTCCCTGCTCGACGAGGTCGTTCTGGGTCTGGGCGGCAAGGCGGGCTACGTCGTCGGCCTCGGAGAGGATGTCGGGCTGAATGACCGCTTCTTCAAAGGCGGCGAGTCGCTGCGCGGCTTCGCGGTCAGCGGCATCGGTCCCCGCGACAGCCTTACCGACGACGCGCTCGGCGGCAACCGCTACACCACCGCCTCCGCAGAGGTGACGTTCCCCCTCGGTCTGCCCCAGGAACTCGGCCTCAGGGGGCGGGTCTTCACGGATGTGGGCACGCTCGGCGGAATCGACGACAACGACTCGCTCATTCAGGAGAGCGAGTCGCTGAGGGCCTCCGTCGGCGTCGGCCTGACCTGGCGGTCGCCCTTCGGCCCGATCCGGCTCGACTTCGCGGAGCCGATCCTCAAGGAGGACTTCGACGAGGTCGACCGCTTCCTGTTCAGCTTCGGCACGAGGTTCTGATGATCCGGTTCGCCCTCCCGATGGTCGCCGCGCTGATGGCGGCCGTCTGGGCCGTGCCGGCGTCGGCTCAGGCGAACGCCATTCCCACGCCCACGGTCATGGTGATCGACACGAACCGGATCATGAGCGAAGCCAAGTCGATGCAGTCGATCCGGGACCAGATCGAACGTGTGCGCACCAACTTCCAAAATGAGATCAAGAAGGAAGAGGATGAACTGCGCCGCGCCGATCAGGCAATGGCCGAGCAGCGGAAACTGCAGACGGCTGAGGCCTTCGATCAGGCAAGGCGTGACCTCCAGGAGCGGGCTGCCGCGCTGCAGGTGACGGCACGCACGCGTCGAACGCAGCTCGATCAGGCGCTGCGCAATGCGATCCAGATCGTCCGGACGACGCTGATCGAACTGGTGCAGGCGACCGCACAGAAGTACGGTGCCAACGTTGTGATCCAGAAATCCGACCTGGTATGGGCGGATAAGCGTATGGAATTCACGGATGAGGTGCTGCGGCAGCTTGACGCGAAGCTTTCGACGGTGAAAGTCGAACTGCCGCGGGGCTGATGCCGCTGCAGGCAGCGAACGGTTTGCCAGGGAGCGAGACGTGCAGGCGAGCGAGAACCAAGCCGGAACCGGCAAGACGATCGATATCTCGCGCATCCTGGAGATGATACCGCATCGCTATCCGTTCCTGATGATCGACCGGGTGGTCGATGTGATCGCCGGTCAGAGTGCCGTCGGCATCAAGAACGTCTCGATAAACGAGGGCCACTTTCAGGGCCACTTCCCGAAGCGGCCGGTGATGCCCGGCGTGCTGATCATCGAAGCGATGGCCCAGACTTCGGCGGTTCTGGTGGTCGAGACCCTGGGACCAGAGTCCGAGGGCAAGCTCGTCTATTTCATGACCGTCGACAATGCGCGCTTCCGCAAGCCGGTCTTCCCTGGCGATCAGGTCCATATCCATGTCGAGAAGCTGCGGGCCCGCTCCAACGTCTGGAAGTTCCAGGGCCGCGCCAAGGTCGACGGGGTGACGGTGGCCGAGGCGGAATACAGCGCGATGATCCTCGACCAGTAGTCCGGGCGGCGCATGGCCGGCATCCACCACACCGCGATCATCGAGGACGGCGCCAGTCTCGCGGAGGGGGTATCGGTCGGTCCCTGGTGCGTCGTGGGGCGGGAGGTCGAACTCGACGCGGGTGTGACCCTGCTGTCCCACGTCGTCGTTGCCGGCCGGACCCGGATCGGCCGCGACAGCGTGATCCATCCCTTCGCATCGGTCGGCGGACCACCGCAGGACCTGAAATATGCCGGCGAACCCTCGACGCTGGTTATCGGAGAGCGCACGGTCGTGCGCGAACACGTCACCATGAATCCGGGCACGGCCGGCGGCGGCATGGAGACGATCGTCGGCAACGACTGCCTGTTCATGGTCGGATCGCACGTGGCGCACGACTGCCGGATCGGCAACCGCGTCGTGCTGGCAAACAACGCAACCCTGGCCGGGCACGTGACCATCGACGACCATGCCATCCTCGGGGGGCTGACGGGCGTGCACCAGCATGTGCGCATCGGGGGGCATGCGATGGTCGGCGGCATGGCTGGGGTCGAGCACGACGTGCCGCCGTTCGCCCTCGTCTCCGGCAATCGTGCGCGGATCGACGGGCTGAACATCGTCGGGCTGCGCCGGCACGGGTTCGTACGTAGCGAGATAGATGCCCTGCGCGCGGCCTTTGAGACGCTGTTCGCTGGCGAGGGTGGTATCTACGAGAAGGCTGAGCGGGTGCGGCGCGAACATCCCGGCAGCGAGGCCGTGGCCCGTCTCCTGGCATTCGTCCGGATCGAGGCGGCCCGTCCGCTGTGCCGGCTCGCCCGAGCCGATGCATCCTAGGCTCGCGCTCGTCGCCGGCGGCGGCGACCTGCCCGCACTGATTCTCGAGGCCTGCCGTTCGGCCGGGCGACCCTGCTTCGTCATGGCCCTGGAAGGGCACGCCGATCCGGCGCTCGTCGTCGGCGCACCGCACGCCTGGATCAGGCTCGGCGCCGCGGCGAGTGCGGTCGACAGGCTGAAGGCTGAGGGCGTCGAGGAGGTGGTGCTGGCGGGCGCGGTGCGCCGCCCCTCGGTGGCGGAACTCCGGCCGGACCTGCGCACGCTCCGTTTCCTCACCGGGGTCGCGCGTCACGCAGCGGGTGACGACGCGCTGCTCGGGGCTGTCGTCCGGGCCATCGAGGCGGAAGGATTCCGCGTGGTGGCGGCGGAGAGCATCGTTCGCGACGTTGCACTGCCGGTCGGCCTGGCGGGGCGGCATCCCGTGCCGGACGGCGCGCACGACGACATCGCCCGCGGCATGGCGGTGGTCAGGGCACTCGGTACGGTGGATGTCGGTCAGGCGGCGGTGGTGCAGCAGGGGATCGTGCTCGCGGTCGAGGCTGCCGAGGGCACAGATGGGGTGCTGGCGCGTTCAGGGTCATTGCGCCGCGCCGGCCGCGGCGGGGTGCTCGTCAAGATGGCGAAGCCCGGCCAGGACAGGCGGGTCGACCGGCCGACCATCGGGCGCGGCACGATCGAGGCCGCAGCGGCGGCAGGCCTCTGCGGCATTGCCGCCGAGGCTGGCGCGACCTTCGTGATCGAGCGGGCGGCGACGGTCGCCGATGCAGACGCGGCGGGCCTGTTCCTGCTGGGTGTCCGCCCCGACAGGGAGGGCTGAACGGTCGAGGCCGGCGATACCAAAGCCCATCCCAAGGTCATGCTGGTGGCGGGCGAGCCTTCCGGCGACGTCATTGGTGCCCTTCTGATCAAGGCTCTGTCGGAGGCGACCGCCGGCCGGCTTACCTGCTTCGGCGTCGGCGGTCCCGGGATGGTCGCGGCCGGGCTGGAGCCGCTCTTCGACCAGTCGGACCTCGCCGTCATGGGGCTGGTCGAGGTGGTGCCGCGCCTGCCGCTGTTGGCGCGGCGGCTGCGGGAATGCGTGTCGGCGGGACTGGCCCGCGCGCCCGACATCGTCGTGACGATCGATTCGTCGAGTTTCGGGCGGCGGCTCGCGCGCCGCCTCCGGCGAAACGGCCTCCACGCGCCGCTCGTGCATTATGTGGCGCCGATGGTCTGGGCGTGGCGGCCCGGGCGGGCGGCGCGGCTCGCGCGCGAATACGACCACCTCCTCACGCTCTTTCCGTTTGAGCCCGAGCTCTTCAGGCGGCATGGCCTGAACGCGGAGTGCGTGGGGCATCCGGTACTGGAGGTCCCGGTGGGGGACGGGGCCGGGTTCCGTCGGCGGCATCTTATCGATCCGGCTGCACCGCTCCTACTGGTCATGCCCGGCAGCCGCCGGTCCGAGGTCGAGCGGCTTGCCGCTCCGTTCGCTGAGGCTGCCCGGCGCCTGACAGTCGCGGTGCCTGGGTTGCGTGTGGCCCTCCCGACGCTGCCGCACCTCGCCCCGAGGCTGGTCAGGCTCCTTCCGGAGGCCGCCGTTGCCGCGACGGAATCCGAGCGCCGCGACGCCATAGCGGCGGCGGACGCGGCGCTGGTGGCGTCCGGGACGGCGACGCTGGAACTGGCGGCGGCGGGCGTGCCGATGGTGGTCGGCTATCGTGCGGCACCGCTGACGGTCTGGGCGGCGCGGCGGCTGCTGCGGCTGAGGCACATCGCTCTGCCGAACATCCTGACGGAAGAAGTCGTCGTGCCGGAACTGATTCAGGGCGACTGTACCGCGGGGGGATTGGCCACGGCGGTGGCGCCGCTCCTCGCCGGTGGGGAGGCCGCTGCAGCACAGAGGCGAGGGCTGGCGGAGGCTGTCGGGCGCCTCGGTCCCGCCGGGTCGCGGCCCAGCCGCCGGGCAGCCGCGGTCATCCTGTCCCTTGCGAGGCCGGCATCACCGCCGCAGATTGATCGGGGAGCCACATGAGGAGGAGGCATACATGAACGACGACAGCCCAGCAGGAGCCTCGACGGCCGCCGTCCCGGGCGCGGACAAGTTCCGCTACCTGCATACGATGCTGCGGGTGTTCGACCTGGACAAGTCGATCGATTTCTACACCCGGCTGCTCGGGATGAAGCTGCTGCGCCGGAAGGATTTCCCGACCGGCGAGTTCACCCTCGCGTTCGTCGGTTATGGCGACGAGGCGGACAATACGGTGATCGAACTGACCCACAATTGGGGCCAGAAGACGCCCTACGACAAGGGCGACGCTTTCGGCCATCTGGCGCTCTCCACCCCGGACATCTATGCAACGTGCGCGGTCCTGGAGAAGGAGGGCGTGAAGATTCCGCGTCCGCCGGGGCCGATGAAGCACGGCACGACCGTGATCGCGTTTATCGAGGATCCGGACGGCTACAAGATCGAGTTGATCGAGCGGAAATAGCCGCCGCCCGAAACGAAACGGGGCGCGGACAATTGTCCGCGCCCCGTGCCGCAACAAGTTTCGTCGAAGCTCAGCGCTTGTCGACCGGAATGTAATCGCGCGACGTCGGGCCGGTATAGAGCTGGCGCGGGCGGTTGATCTTCTGGGACGGATCCTCGATCAGCTCGTTCCACTGCGCGATCCAGCCGACCGTGCGGCCGACGGCGAACAGTGCGGTGAACATGCTGGTCGGGAAGCCCATCGCCTTCAGCATGATGCCCGAATAGAAGTCGACGTTCGGGTACAGGCGGCGCTTGACGAAATACTCGTCCTCGAGCGCGATCTTCTCCAGCTCGATCGCCACCTCGAGCAGCGGATCGTTCACGCCGAGTTCGTTCAGGACCTGGTGGGCCGCCTTGCGGATGACGTTGGCCCGCGGATCGTGGTTCTTGTAGACGCGGTGGCCGAAGCCGAACAGGCGGAACGGATCGTCCGGATCCTTCGCCTTCTTCACCCAGTCGCCGACCTTGTTCTTGTCGCCGATCTGGTTGAGCATCTTCAGCACTTCCTCGTTGGCCCCGCCGTGCGAGGGACCCCAGAGGGCGGCGCAGCCGGCCGCGATGCAGGCGAACGGATTGGCGCCGGTCGAACCGGCGAGACGCACCGTCGAGGCCGAGGCGTTCTGTTCGTGGTCGGCGTGCAGGATGAAGATCAGGTCGAGCGCCTTGGCGACGATCGGGTTGACCTCATACTCCTCGGCCGGAACCGCGAAGCACATCCGCAGGAAGTTCGCCGCATAGTCGAGCGTGTTGCTCGGGTACACGAACGGCTGGCCGACCGAGTATTTGTAGGCCATGGCCGCGATTGTCGGCATCTTGGCGATCAGGCGATACGAGGCGACCTTGCGGTGCCAGGGATCGTTAATGTCCGTGCTGTCGTGATAGAAGGCCGAAAGCGCCCCGACCACGCCGCAGACCACCGCCATCGGGTGCGCGTCGCGGCGGAAGCCACGGAAGAAGTTGCTGATCTGGTCGTGCACCATCGTGTGGTGCGTGATGTCCCAGACGAACTGGTCCTTCTGCTTCTTGTCCGGCAGCTCGCCGAACAGCAGCAGATGGCAGACTTCCATGAAGTCGCTCTTCTCTGCGAGCTGCTCGATCGGATAGCCGCGGTACAGAAGAATGCCTTCGTCGCCGTCGATATAGGTGATCGCCGACTGGCAGCTGCCCGTGGCGGTATAGCCCGGGTCGAAGGTGAAGTAACCGAGATCCTTGTACAGATTTCGGATGTCGATGACTTTCGCCCCCGCCGTACCACTAAGCAACGGGAACGTCGTCTGTTTCCCCGTCGTATTGTCGACGACGGTAACGTTCTCGTTCGACTTCGGCTCCGTCATACGTCCATCCCTTCGCTGGAAGGGGCCGTGTAAGGCCCTACTCTGGGGGTGAGAATAGACCTCACACCGGCGTTTATCAATTCGCGCCCTGGCCGGCCGCTTCGTTTCCGCTCGCGTCGGCAAGGCGGCCCAGCGCCTCGTCGCGCCCGAGGATCTCCATCACCTCGAAGATCGGCGGCGAGGTGCCCGCGCCGGTCAGCGCAGCGCGCAGCGGCTGCGCCACCTTGCCGAGCTTCATGTCCCTGGCCTCAGCGAACGCGCGGATCCGTTCCTCGAGCGCGACGGCCGTCCATTCGTTCGATGCCGCGAGGTCGGCGGCCGCGGCGGCGACCGTTTCCCGACCGGCCGTGTCGAGCAGCTTCAATGCGCCGGCATCCATCGGAAGCGGGCGGCGACGGATGTAGAAGGCGGCATTGTCGGCCAACTCGTTGAGCGTCTTGGCGCGCGCTTTCAGGCCGGGCATCGCCGCGGTGAGGCGGGCCCCGTCGGCGTCGTCGAGCTCGCGTCCGACGATGGCGGCGACGCGCGGCCCGATCAGACCGGCGAGGCGGGCGTCGTCGGCCTCCCGGATGTAGTGCCCGTTCAGCGACGTCAGCTTCGCCATGTCGAACCGCGACGGCGACCGGCCGGCACCGTCGAGGTCGAACCAAGCGATCGCCTGCTCGGTCGAGATGATCTCGTCGTCGCCGTGGCCCCAACCGAGGCGCAGCAGGTAGTTGCGCATCGCTTCGGGCAGGAAGCCCATGTCGCGGTAGGCATCCACCCCCAGCGCACCGTGCCGCTTCGACAGCTTTGCGCCGTCGGGACCGTGGATCAGCGGAATGTGCGCGAAGCGCGGCAAGTCCCAGCCCATGGCGATGAATATCTGTGCCTGGCGGAAGGCGTTGTTCAGGTGGTCGTCGCCCCGGATGACATGGGTGATGCCCATGTCATGATCGTCGACCACCACCGACAGCATGTAGGTCGGCGTGCCGTCGGCGCGGAGCAGGACCATGTCGTCCAGCACCTCGTTGGCGACCCGCACCTCGCCCTGGACGAGGTCATCGATCACCGTCTCGCCCGTCTGGGGCGCCTTGAGACGCACGACGGGCGGGACTCCGGGGGGAGCCTCGGCCGGGTCGCGGTCGCGCCAGTAGCCGTTGTAGCGCATCGGCCGCCCCTCGCGCTTGGCGCTCTCGCGCATCTGGGCGAGTTCTTCCTGAGAGCACCAGCAGTGATAGGCGTGGCCCATCTCGATCATCCGGCTGGCAACTTCGGCGTGCCGCTTCATCCGCGCGAACTGGTAGACGACCTCGTCGTCCCAATCGAGCCCCAGCCAGGACAGGCCGTCGAGGATGGCGGCGATCGCCGGTTCGGTCGAGCGGGCGCGGTCGGTATCCTCAATGCGCAGCCGGAAGGTCCCGCCGTGATGGCGGGTGAAGAGCCAGTTGAACAGCGCGGTCCGCGCCCCGCCGATGTGCAGGAAGCCGGTCGGGGAGGGGGCGAATCGGGTGACGACGCTCATCTTTCTCCGGCGGCCGGTGGCCTCTAAAGTCGAGTCGGGCGGCGCGACGCTTTATCGACGGGGCGGGCATGAGCGTCAATAGCGCGGCGGCCGACGCGGCGGGGGATGTCGAGCGCCGGGCTGCGAGACTATTGGCCCGGATGCGCGACCGAGCCGTCGTCACGCTGGCTGCGGAGAGAGACAGGCTTTTCCTGTGGCTGCCCGTCTTTCTCGGCGCCGGCATCATCGGCTATTTCAGTCTCCCCTACGAGCCGCCGTCGGTATTAGGCTGGTGCTTCGCGGCGCTCTGCACCGCGCTGTGCGTCGCCATGCGGCGCCAGCCTGCCTGGACGCTGGTGTGCGTCGCATGCCTCGCGACGACCCTCGGCTTCCTCGCCGGGCAGGTGCGCACGGCATGGGTGGCGGCACCGCGACTGGCGGCCCCGCTCGGGCCGGTGACGGTGACGGGGATGGTCACTTCCGTCGAGCCGTCCGGGAGCGCTTGGCGCGTGCTGCTTTCCGATCCTTCGATCGTCGGTCTCACGTCCGACCGCACGCCGCATCGACTCCGGGTCAGCGTGCGGAGCATTCCGCCCGAGCCTGGCGACCGCGTGCGGTTGCGCGCCCGCCTCCTGCCGCCGCCGACACCCGCGGTGCCGGGCGGGTTCGATTTCCAGCGGCAGTCGTGGTTCGTGGGACTCGGGGCGGTCGGATACGCGCTCGGCCGCGTCGAGATCCTCGCGCCGCGCGCTGAGGGCGGGTTCGCCGAGGCGGTGGCATCGGTGCGGCATGGAATCGACAGGCGGATCCTGGCCGTACTCGACGGCGACCGGGGCGCTCTGGCGAACGCGCTCGTCACGGGACTGCGCGGCGGGGTCTCGGAAGAGACGATCGCGGCCATGCGAGATTCCGGGCTGGCGCATCTCCTCGCCATATCCGGGCTGCACATGAGCCTGGTCGCGGGGTTCGTGTTCTTCGTCGTCCGGGCCGGGCTGGCGGCGATTCCCAGCCTCGCGCTGCGATGGCAGACGCGCAAACTTGCCGCCCTCGTGGCGCTGCTGTTCGCCGGGGGCTATCTGCTGCTGTCGGGCGCGACTGTACCGACACAGCGGGCCTTCGTGATGTTGACGCTCGCGCTGGCGGCGATCCTCGCCGATCGGCTCGAGATGTCGATGCGGCCGATCGCGTTCGCCGCGCTGATCGTTCTCGTGCTGACACCGGAGGCCGTCCTCGGGCCGAGTTTCCAGCTTTCCTTCGCCGCCGTCGTCACGCTGGTGGCGGCATACGAGGCGCTGAAGCGGCGCCGCGAGCGGCGGGCGGCGGCAGGCCTGCCGCCGGCTTCGAGATGGCTGTCCTATCCGGGGGGCCTCATCTTCACGTCGGTGGTGGCGGCCGTGGCGACGGCGCCATTTGCGGCCTATCACTTTAATCAGGCGGCACTCTATTCGGTCGCGGCGAACCTCGTCGCTGTGCCTGTCACCGGCCTCTGGGTGATGCCGTGCGGGATCGTCGCGCTCCTCGCGATGCCGATCGGCCTAGAGGCCTTGCCGTTGCGGGCGATGGCGGTCGGGCTCGACGTGATCACCTGGGTGGCCAGGGAGACGGCCTCCTGGCCCGGATCGGCCCTGCGCGGCGTCATCATGCCACCGTCGGGGATGGCGGCGGTTGCGGTGGGCGGGCTCTGGCTGTGCCTCTGGCGCACGGGGTGGCGCCTCGCAGGTTTGCCGGCCGTGGTCGCCGGGCTCGCGATGGCGTCTTTGGCCGCGCCGCCCGATATCCTGCTATCCCAGGATGGGCGCCTCGTCGCGGTCCGCGATGCCGACACGCTGTTGCTCACGTCGCTTCGCGCCGCCGGCTTTGAGCGAGAGAATTGGATGCGGCAGACCGGAGCGGACGTTGCGGAGGCTTGGCCCGAACATGCGTCGGAGAGCGGGGCGATGCGTTGCGACATCACGGCCTGCCTCTACAGGCGGTCAGGCCGGACGGTCGCCTTCATCCGTCACGAGGATGCGATGGATACCGACTGTGTGAACGCGGATCTGGTCGTGCTTCTGGCACCGATCTCTTCACGCCTCGCGAAGCGACGGTGCAATGGCCCGCGGCTTCTGCGGCACCGCGACCTGCGTAGCGAAGGGGCCCACGCGATCTGGCTGAGCCCGGCGGGCGTCACGGTCGAAACCGTCCGGGGACGGCGCGGCGACCGGCCCTGGACGAAGACGGGTCAGGCGGGCGATCCGGACGCCAGCGCGGACGATCAGTAGCGGCGGAGCAGGGCGACCAGCCGTCCCTGCACCTGGACGCGATCGGGCGGGAAGATGCGGGTCTCGTACCGCGGATTCGCCGCCTCGAGCGCGATCGACCCTTTATGCCGCCGCAGGCGCTTCAGCGTGACCTCCTCCTGGTCGATCAGCGCAACGATGATCGTTCCGGGATCGGCAGTGTCGCATTCCTCGACGATGACGGTGTCGCCGTCGAAGATGCCGGCGTCGATCATCGAGTCGCCGGCGACCTCAAGCGCATAGTGCTTGCCGCGGCCAAGCATGCCGTGCGGGACGCCGACATAGCTCGTCGGGTCGCGGAGCGCCTCGATCGGCGTACCGGCGGCGATCCGCCCGTAGAGCGGAATCTCGCCCTCGTCGATCGACTTGGATGGCGTCCGCCGCTCACGGAACGGTCCCTGGATCAGCGTACCGCCGTCGGCGGGCGCCGGCACCGCCGTCGGCCCGGCACCCTTGCGCGCCGCAGAATCGGGCAGGCGCAACACTTCCAGCGCGCGGGCCCGGTGGGGAAGGCGTCGAATGAAGCCACGCTCTTCGAGGCCGGTGATCAGCCTGTGGATGCCCGACTTGGATTTCAGCGAGAGAGCTTCTTTCATCTCTTCGAAGGAGGGTGACACGCCGTCACGGGTCAGCCGGGCGTTGATGAAGAGAAGCAGCTCGGTCTGTTTCCTGGTCAGCATGCCTGCGGCTCCGGTCGTTCAGCAAAGAGCCCGAGGCGGAGAACTCGGACGGTCAGCCTAACGTCGTCGGTCTGATCGAGTTGCACCCTCGGCGGGAGAGGGCGCAACGCCTTACATTGCGCGGCAAGAACAAAACGACAACGATGTATGTTCTATTTTAGTTCCCCTTCTCCGTCAATACGAAACACCCGCGGGCGTGGGCTCGCTCACACGACCTGCAGAGGCGACGCATCGGTGGCGCCGCCCGCCCGCGCGGCGGGCGGTACGGAGCGCCTGCCGAGGCTCGGTTGAAACCTCCCGCAATTCGGGATACTTAGGATCTCAAAATAAGCTCATTCTGGAAGGCTACGCAGGCCGACATGCGCTTGCGGGGAGAGGCCATGGCACGAGCTACCACCGCCTCCGCCAGTCGCAAGACCCGCGCGGACAAGGACAGCGAAGACAAAGGTTCCGGCCGGAAGGGGGGGGCGGCCAAGACGGCGGCAGCCTCTTCGCCGACTGCGACGAAGGGCGCCGCGCCGAAGAAGCCTGCGGCGAACGCCTCCGCCGATACCCTGCTGAAATACTACCGCGACATGCTGCTGATCCGACGCTTCGAGGAGCGAGCGGGCCAGATGTACGGCATGGGGCTGATCGGCGGCTTCTGCCATCTGTACATCGGGCAGGAGGCGGTGGTCGTCGGAGTCCAGGCCGCCCTCAAGGAGGGCGACACCGTTATCACCGGCTACCGCGATCATGGCCACATGCTGGCCTGCGGGATGGATTCGCGCGGCGTCATGGCGGAGTTGACCGGGCGTCGCGGCGGCTACTCCAAGGGCAAGGGCGGCTCGATGCACATGTTCAGCCGCGAGAAGAATTTCTTCGGCGGCCACGGCATCGTCGCGGCGCAGGTGCCGCTCGGCAACGGCCTCGCCTTTTCCCATCGCTATCGCGAGAACGGCCTAGTCAGCGTCACCTATTTCGGAGACGGCGCGGCCAACCAGGGGCAGGTCTACGAGTCGTTCAACATGGCGACGCTCTGGAAGCTGCCCACCGTGTTCGTCATCGAGAACAACAAGTACGGCATGGGGACCTCGGTCGCCCGCGCGGCTGCCGGCGGCGACCTGTCGCAGCGGGGAGTCGCGTTCGGCATTCCGGGCCGCAAGGTCGACGGAATGGACGTGCTCGCCGTGCGCGAGGCGGCGGACGAGGCGATCGCCCACGCGCGCAACGAAGGACCGGTCATCCTGGAGATGGAGACCTACCGCTATCGCGGTCACTCCATGTCCGATCCGGCGAAGTACCGGACGCGCGAAGAGGTCAACAAATTCCGCACAGAGCGCGACCCGATCGAGCATCTTCGCGAGCTGCTGCTCGCGGATAAGCACGCCGACGAGAACCGACTGAAGCAGATCGACCGGGAGATCCGGGATATCGTCGCCGATGCGGCCGAGTACGCGCAGAACAGTCCGGAGCCCGATCCGTCGGAGCTCTATACCGACGTACTCGCCTAGCCTGACCCGGAACGGCAAGAGACCGGAAACCGCCCATGCCGATCGAAGTACTGATGCCGGCCCTGTCGCCGACGATGACCGAGGGCAAACTCGCCAAATGGCTCATCAAAGAAGGCGACGAGGTCCAGGCGGGTGACGTCCTGGCCGAAATCGAGACCGACAAGGCGACCATGGAGGTCGAGGCGGTCGACGAGGGCAGGGTCGGCCGACTGCTGGTCGAAGAGGGTGCCGAGGGCGTGGCGGTGAACACCCCGATCGCCCTGCTGGTCGGCGGCGACGAGGAAGCACCCGCCGCCGATCAGAAGGCCGAGCCGAAGCAGTCCGGCGAGCCCAAAGCGGCAGCGCAGGCGCCGGCTGCCGACGACGAGGAGGAGACGGCCGAACCGGAGGCCGTCGACGAGGCGGGCGGCGAGGAAGGAGTCCGCCACGACGCCAAGTCGCGCATGCCGACGGCACCTGCGGCGCCGACGACGGAGCGGCCGGCGGCGGAGGACGAGGCCGCCTTCGCCGATGCGCCGACCATGACCGTGCGGGAGGCTCTGCGCGACGCGATGGCCGAGGAGATGCGCCGCGACGACACCGTCTTCGTCATGGGCGAGGAGGTCGCGGAGTATCAGGGCGCCTACAAGATCACCCAGGGCCTGCTCGACGAGTTCGGCGCCAAGCGCGTGGTCGATACGCCGATCACCGAGCACGGCTTCGCCGGGCTCGGCGTCGGCGCCGCCTTCGGCGGCCTCAAGCCGATCGTCGAGTTCATGACGTTCAACTTCGCCATGCAGGCGATGGATCAGATCGTCAATTCCGCCGCCAAGACGCTCTACATGTCGGGTGGCCAGATGGGCTGCCCCATCGTCTTCCGCGGTCCGAACGGGGCCGCGGCCCGCGTCGCCGCCCAGCATTCCCAGTGCTATGCCAGCTGGTATGCGCACATCCCGGGCCTGATCGTCGTGGCACCCTATTCGGCAGCCGACGCCAAGGGGCTTCTAAAGTCGGCCATCCGCAGCCCGAACCCCGTCGTCTTTCTCGAGAACGAGATCCTCTACGGCTACAGCTTTCCGGTACCGAAGGACCCCGACTTCACGGTGCCGATCGGTCGCGCGAAGGTGCTGCGCAAGGGCAAGGACGTGACGATCACGGCCTTCTCGCTGATGTGCCACCATGCGCTCGAAGCGGCGGAGAAGCTCGCCGAGGAAGGGATCGACGCGGAGGTGATCGACCTGCGCACGCTGCGCCCGCTCGACACGGAGACGATCGTCGAGTCGGTGAAGAAGACCAATCGGCTGGTCTCGGTCGAGGAGGGCTGGCCCTTCGCCGGCATCGGCTCCGAACTCGCCGCGGTGATGATGGAGCAGGCGTTCGACTGGCTCGACGCACCGGTGAAGCGGGTCACCGGCGTCGACGTGCCGATGCCCTATGCCGCCAACCTCGAGAAGCTCGCCCTGCCGCAGGTCGAGACGATCGTCGAGGCGGCCAAGGCCGTCTGCTACCGCTGAGCTTCCTGCGTCCGAACGACCCCGATCCGCGCCAGAGCGAGACCCGGCCATGCCCACCAACATCCTGATGCCGGCGCTGTCCCCGACGATGACCGAGGGCACGCTGGTCAAGTGGAACGTCGGCGAAGGCGACGCGGTGAAGGCGGGCGACGTCATCGCCGAGATCGAGACCGACAAGGCGACGATGGAGGTCGAGGCGGTCGATGAGGGCAAGGTCGGTAAGATCCTCGTCGCCGAGGGCACCGAGGGCGTCCGGGTCAATTCGGTGATCGCCGTCCTGGTCGAGGAGGGGGAGGACGCCGGCGCGATCGAGGCGGATGGCGGATCGTCGAAGGCGGAAGCGCCAGAGAAGGCCGAAGCGCCGAAGCCGGAAGCCGAAATGGCCGAGCGCGCCTCCGAGGAGCCGGCGAAGGCGCCCGCTCCCGAAAAGACGGCAGCGCCGAAGTCGTCGTCCGCCGGTGCCGTCAACGCGTCGCCGCTGGCCGCTCGCATGGCGGACATCGCCGGCATCGACCTGTCCGGCATCGCCGGCAGCGGTCCGGGCGGCAAGATCGTCAAAGCGGACCTCGATGCGGCGGCGGACCGCGGCGGCAAGAAGCCCGGCGGCGCGTCGGCTGCCGTCGCGAACGGCCACGATCGCGTCTTCGCGTCGCCCCTGGCGCGCCGGATGGCGGAGGAGGCCGGGCTCGACCTCGCGGCCGTCGCGGGCAGCGGGCCGGGCGGCCGGATCGTCAAGAGCGACATCGAGAGCGCGAAGGCGGCCGGCACGGCGAAGCCGACCGCGGCTAAGGCGGACGCGGCTAAGGCCGACGGGCCGCCGGCCAAGGCGCCGCCGGCTGCGGCGAAGCCGGCCGACATGCCCGGCATGCCCGAGTTCGAACTCCTGCCGCTGTCCGGGATGCGCAAGGTCATCGCCCGGCGCCTCGTCGAGTCGAAGCAGACGGTGCCGCACTTCTATCTCACCATCGACTGTGCGGTGGACGAGATGATGAAGGTGCGCGCGGCGCTCAACGAGCGGGCGCCCGAGGGCGTCAAGATCTCGGTCAACGACCTGATCATCAAGGCGCTGGCGCTGGCGCTGCGCAAGGTGCCGGACGCCAACGCCTCCTGGGCGGAAGACGGCATCCGGCGTTGGAAATCCGTGGACATCTCCGTCGCCGTGGCCATCCCGCAGGGCCTGATCACGCCGATCATCCACCGGGCCGACGAGAAGGGCCTGGCGCAGATCTCCGGCGAGATGAAGGATCTCGCCAAGCGTGCGCGGGACGGCAAGCTGAAGCCCGAGGAGTTCCAGGGCGGCACCTGCAGCATCTCCAACATGGGCATGTACGGCATCAAACAGTTCGACGCCGTCATCAACCCGCCGCAGGCATGCATCCTCGCCATCGGCTCCAGCGAGCAGCGGCCCGTCGTGAAGGACGGTGCGGTCTCGGTGGCGACGATGATGACCTGCACGCTCTCCTGCGATCATCGCGTCGTCGACGGTGCGCTCGGCGCCCAGCTGCTGGCGGCGTTCAAGAGCCTGATCGAGTTCCCGGCGGCAATGCTGCTGTAGGGACGGCTCGACGGCCGCACCGGAAGAGGAGCCATCCGTGGCAGAGACCAGCTTCGACCTGATCGTCGTTGGCGGCGGGCCGGGCGGCTACGTCGCCGCCATCCGCGCCGCGCAGCTCGGCATGAAGACCGCCGTGGTGGAGCGCGAGCATCTGGGCGGCATCTGCCTGAACTGGGGCTGCATCCCGACGAAGGCGCTGCTGCGCTCGTCGGAGATCAACCACATCCTGCACAATCTCGACGCCTACGGCTTCACCGCCAAGGACATCAGTTTTGACCTCGCAAAGGTGGTGAAGCGCTCGCGCGGGGTGGCCAAGCAGCTGTCCAGCGGCGTCGGCTATCTGCTCAAGAAGAACAAGGTCACCGTCATCGACGGGCATGCCCGTTTGAACGGCGCCGGCAAGCTGAAGGTGGAGAAGGACGGCAAGGCCGTCGGCGATCTTACGGCGAAGCACATCATCCTGGCGACCGGCGCCCGTGCCCGCACCCTTCCGGGGCTGGAGCCGGACGGCAAGCTGATCTGGACCTATCGCGAGGCGATGGTTCCGGACGTCATGCCGAAGTCGCTGCTGGTGATCGGCTCGGGCGCCATCGGCATGGAGTTCGCCAGCTTCTACGCGGACATGGGCGCCGAGGTGACGGTCGCGGAGGTACTCGACCGCATCCTGCCGCAGGAGGACGAGGAGATATCGGCCTTCGCGAAGAAGGCGTTCGAGAAGCAGGGCCTCAAGATCCATACCGGCGCGAAGGTCTCCGACCTGAAGGCGGGCAAGGACAGCGTCAGCGCGACGATCGAGGCCGGTGGCAAGAGCCAGTCGATCACCGTCGACCGCGTCGTGCTGGCGGTCGGGATCACCGGAAACGTCGAGGACATCGGCCTGGACGGCACGAAGGTGAAGGTCGAGCGCGGCCACGTCGTCGTCGACGAATGGCTGCAGACCGGCGAGAAGGGTGTCTATGCGATCGGCGACCTGGTCGGCGCGCCGTGGCTGGCGCACAAGGCCAGCCACGAGGGGGTCATCTGCGTCGAGAAGATCGCAGGGGTGAAGGACGTGCATCCGCTCGACACGAGCACGATCCCCGCCTGCACCTATTGCCGGCCGCAGGTCGCCAGCGTCGGCATGACGGAGGCGAAGGCCACGGAAGCCGGGCGCGAGGTGAAGGTCGGGCGCTTCCCGTTCATCGGCAACGGCAAGGCGATCGCCCTCGGCGAGCCGGAGGGACTGGTGAAGACGGTGTTCGATGCCAAGACCGGCGAACTGCTCGGCGCGCACATGATCGGCGCCGAGGTCACCGAGATGATCCAGGGCTACGGCATCGCCCGAACCCTGGAGACCACCGAGGTCGAGCTGATGCGCGCGGTCTTCCCGCACCCGACCATCTCGGAGTCGATGCACGAGGCCGTGCTTGACGCTTATGGCCGGGTTATCCATGTCTAGTCCTCGGCGGCCTTTCGCGGCGCACCGCGCTCCTCCCCGCGAGCAGAGAGACGCATGACGACGGCAACCAGAGATTCGGCAATCGACGGTCCGGCGACGATCGACCCGCTCGCGCGGACGGTCCGGCATCCCGAGAAGGCGCATCGGCCCGACAACCCGATCCAGCGCAAACCGTCCTGGATCCGCGTCAAGGCGCCGACGTCCAGGGGCTATGCCGAGACGCGTCAGATCATCCGCGACCATGGTCTCGCCACGGTCTGCGAAGAAGCCGCTTGCCCGAACGTCGGCGAGTGCTGGGCGAAGAAGCACGCGACGATGATGATCCTGGGGTCGATCTGCACCCGGGCCTGCTCCTTCTGCAACATCGCCACGGGCCGTCCCGGCGCGGTCAATCCGCACGAGCCGCAGAACGTCGCCGACGCCGTGGCGAAGCTGGGGCTGCAGCACGTCGTCATCACGTCGGTCGACCGCGACGACCTCGCCGACGGGGGCGCTGCGCATTTCGCCGCGACTATAGCCAAGATCCGCCTGTTCTCGCCGGATACGACGATCGAGATCCTGACGCCGGACTTCCTGCGCAAGGACGGCGCGCTGGAGGTCGTGGTCGAGGCGCGGCCCGACGTGTTCAACCACAATCTGGAAACCGTGCCGCGGCTCTATCCGGACGTGCGGCCGGGCGCGCGCTACTTCCACAGCCTGCGCCTGCTCGACCGGGTGAAGGAACTCGATCCCTCGATCTTCACCAAGTCCGGCATCATGGTCGGCCTGGGAGAGGGGCGGCAGGAGGTCATGCAGGTCATGGACGACCTGCGCAGCGCCGACGTCGACTTCCTGACGATCGGCCAGTATCTGCAGCCGACGCCGAAGCACCACGCGCTCGACCGGTTCGTCACGCCAGAGGAGTTCGAAGCCTATGCCCACATGGCGTACGGCAAGGGCTTCCTGATGGTGTCGTCGTCGCCGCTGACCCGGTCGTCCTATCACGCGGCCGAGGACTTCGCGCAGCTGCGCAATGCCCGCGCCGCCCGGCTCGCTGCCGCCGAATAGTCCACCGGGTCATCCGTCATGCCGACGCACGCCGAACGGCGTTTCCTTCCCTATTCCCAGGAGCAGCTCTTCGCCCTCGTTGCCGACGTGGAGCGGTATCCCGAGTTCCTGCCCTGGTGTGTGGCGGCGCGCATCCGCAGCCGAGACGGCGACGTGCTGATCGCCGACTTGGTGATCGGCTTCAAGATGGTGCGGGAACGCTTCACGTCGCGCGTGACGCTTCGCCGGCCGGACCGCATCGATGTGGAATATACCGAGGGGCCGCTGCGCTACCTCAACAACCACTGGAGTTTCGAGCCGAAAGACGGCGGCTGTGTTATCGACTTCTTCGTCGACTTCGAGTTCAAGTCGATGATCCTGCAGAAGCTGATCGGCGCGTTGTTCAACGAGGCCGTCAGGCGGATGGTCGGGGCGTTCGAAAGCCGCGCCCATGCTCTTTACGGCAACGGCGAGGCGGCTGCGGCAGACGCCGCACGCGCCGCCCGGGACTGAGGTTCAGCGGATCCCGGTCAGCGTGAAGGTGACCACGCCATCCTTCTCCGGCGCCGTGAAGCGCGCCAGACGATCCTCGCCGTCGAACCAGACGTCATAGTCTTTCCCGTCTGCGGTGACCCTGTAGCGGCGGGCGGAGACCGTGCGGCCCGCACTGGTCACGTTCTCGACACCCGCCTCCACGACCGTCGCCGGATAGATCTTGCCCGAAGCCGAGGCGAGGACCGTATCGGCTCTGGCGATGTCGGGCGACCAGGGGTTCATCGGCCAGATATCGGCTGGCGCGCGCTCCAGGGTTCCTTCGCCGCGCTTCACGACGAACGAATCTCCGTCCGCATATCCTTCGACCACGCGATCTTCGCCGTTCTTGACGGTCCTGCTGCGGTAGCCGACCAAGCGGCCGTCCCGCCATGTCTCCTGCCGCTCCGCCTCCTCGCGATAGACGGTCAGCGGGCCGAGTCCGACGCTGACTTCCAGGCGCGTGTCGACGGTCGTGCCGCCGTCGCTCGGGCGAATGGTGTTGGTGTAGGTGCCAACATCGCCATGATCGGGATGCCGTACCGAATACGTGTAGGTCCCTGCCGGCGGCATGGCCGCCGCAGCGGTTGGGAGGGCGATGGCGATTGCCAGGATAAGCGTACGGATCATGCCGATGAGGTCCTCTGCGCCGCGGTGAGGCTCCCCCTGAACTCTACACCGACACCGCCGGTTCCAGCAGAACATCCCATTCGCCGCGGGGGGCGCTTCAGACGCCTGAACGTCGCAAAATAGCCAAAATAAGGAATATGATCTGTTTTTTCGTTGCTTATCGTTTACCGAATCACACTTAGGATCTGCGACATAGCGTCCCTTCCTGTCCGAGGAAGGGCCGCCTAGCTCTTCTCGGGGTTGCCATCTCGGTCGAGTTACCGATAAGTAGCGTCCAGTCGTCGCTTCACACAGGAATGAACGGTTCGGGGGGCATTCCGAACAAACTGAGGTCTTTCGGTCGTACGCCGAAATCCGCTCGGAGCGAGCAAGCATTTCGATTGAGACAGTCGGCCGCGAAAAGTCGCGGAGACTGCGGTCGAAGTTGTGGAGCGCCCGGGCGAATCGCGCGACAGCCGGTCGAGCCGGAGTAAAAATTGTAGATGGGACGGAAAAACTTCAGACTGTTTCTCCTGCTTTTTGTGGGGGCAATAGGAATAACCGCCGCGGCACTCGACGCTCCGGCGCAGGCGGCCCCCATCCATCCGGCGATCGACGTCGACCGCGACGACCTGGAATGTCTGGCGCTGACGATCTATTGGGAATCACGCGGTCAGGGGCCTGCGGCCCAGAACGCCGTGGCCTTCGTCGTTCTCAATCGCGTCGCCGATCCGGCGTTTCCGGACACGATCTGCGGCGTCGCCAAGCAGGGTGGTACCCAGCGCTACAAGTGCCAGTTCACCTGGTACTGCGACGGCCGCAGCGACGTGCCCACGGAAAAGTCCTCGTGGCGCGAGGCTCAGGCCAGGGCCCGTGGGGCCCTTCAGGGCCGGCTCAAGGATCCCACCTTCGGCGCCACCTATTTCCATCATGTCAGGGTAAGCCCATCCTGGCGCGGCTCCTTCGAGCAGACCGCGCAATTGGGCCCGCACCTCTTCTATCGCTGAGCATCTTATTCCGCCGCTTGGAGCGCCGGCCGGGCAGCGGGGCGGACGCCCACTGCGGCGCCGACCCCGAGCAGCAGCACCGCCGCCACGAACCAGATGACCAGCGAGGGTTTGCCGCCGTCGAGCATGAGGCCGATCAGCAGGGGCGCCAGGGCAGATCCGGCATCCAGGCCGGAATAGACAAAGCCGAAGACCCGCCCGCTCGCGCCCTTCGGCGTCGCTCCCCGGACCAGCATGTCCCGTGACGGGGTAGTGGCGCCGGTCAGGAAGCCCGCCGTGGCGACGATCGGCATCAGGGCGGCGCCCGCGGCCGCTGGTGACCCCACGAGGGCGAGCAGGGCGGCAGCGCCGACCAGACCGACCGACACGACCAGAGAATGGCGCGAGGAGCGGTCCGCCAGAATTCCGCCCACGATCACGCCGGCCGAAGCGCCGAGAAGAAACCCGGTCAAGGCGGCGTTCGCCGTCACGAGTTCGATTCCGTGCAGTGCGAGAAGTGTCGCGGGAAGGAAGTTCTGCACGCCGATCAACGCCAGGCTGAGCAGGAAGAAATAGAGGAAGCACAGGAGGATCGGGCGCGCGAAGAGCGGTGCCAGCCCGAGTGCGGGCTGCTGGTCGGAAGCCTTCGCCGAGGGGCGGTCTTCGTTCAGATGGTGGCGTTGGAAGAACAGGGCGGCGACGATCGGAAGCCCGGCGCACCCGACGGCGATGAGCGCGCCGCGCCAGCCGAGGAAGGTCGCCAGGGTGAGCACGGTCACCGGTGCGACGGCCCAGCCGAGGTTTCCGCCCAGCGTATGGATGCCGTAGGCGCGGCCGAGCCGCTGTTCACGGATCGAGGACGACAGGATCGAGAAATCCGCCGGATGAAAGACGCTGTTGCCAAGGCCCGCGAGCATCACGAGCGGCACGAGCACCCCGTAGCTGCCGGCGAAGCCGTAGCCGATGGTCGCCAGCGTGAGGAGCCCGAGGCCGAGCAGAAGGACGACCCGCGCACCGAACCGGTCGACGAGGAATCCGGCGACGGGCTGTGCGACCCCGGAGGTCCCGTAGAACAGCGCCATCAGGAGGCCAAGTTCGGCATAGCCGACGCCGAAATCGGTCCGCAGCAGCGGAAAGAGCGGCGGCAGCACGAGCTGGTAGAAGTGGCTGCCGGCATGACCGATCCCGATCAGGGCCATCACGCGGCCGTCCCGGCGGATCGCGCCGCGCGTGTCTGCTTTTGTCCTCACGCGCATGGTCCTTTGGGTCGCGTGGCGGGGTCGAAGCGACTATAGACCGGTGGGTGGCATCGGGCGACGGCCCGACCGGCTTGCACCCCGGCTCGCCACCGCGGGGGTGGCGGACGCGTCGAAGGATTTGGGTGAGCGCATGCGACAGGTACCGGCGGCAGTGGTCTGCCTGATGATGATAGGGGCCAGCATCGGCAGTCTTCCGGCAGTCGCCCAGCAGCAGGCGACCTGGAACGACCGCGATGTGGCGGTACTCCAGGGCCTGGACAAGATCACCGCACGCGTCTGGACCTTCGAGGCCCGCGTCGGTCAGCAGGTGCGCTTCGGCACGCTCGAGCTGAAGGTGGAAGCCTGCCGCAAGCGCCCCCCGGAGGAGCCGCAAGACAGCGCCGCCTTCGTGGACATTCGCGAACTGCCCGTGGCGCCGGAGAGCCTTCCGCTGTTTCGCGGCTGGATGTTCGCGTCGAGCCCGGCGCTCTCGGCACTGGAGCATCCCGTCTACGACGTCTGGGTGCTCGAGTGCAAATAGAGACGGCGCTACCCGTCTTCGCTCCCGAAGGTGCTGCCCTTCAGGACGCGGTCTAGCCCCTCGTCGCTCAGGTCGAGGGGGAAGGCCGCGTCGGTGGAGACGGCTTCGGCCAGCATGCGCCGGTATTGCGAGCGCGGGATCTCCACCGCACCGAACGTCGCCAGATGCTCGGTGACGAACTGGGCGTCGAGCAGCCGGAAGCCCCCGGTTATGAGCCGGGCGACCAAGTGGACCAGGGCGACCTTGCTGGCGTCGCGCACGCGGCTGAACATGCTCTCGCCGAAGAAGGCGCCGCCCAGGGCGACGCCATAGAGGCCGCCGACCAGGCGCCCGTCCTGCCAGCATTCCACCGTATGGCAGTTGCCCATCTCAAACAGGCCGCCGTAGAGGCGCACGATCTCAGGGTTGATCCAGGTATCGCTGCGGTCCGGGCCGGGATCGGCACAACCGGCGATCACCGCGTCGAAGTCGCTGTCGCAGCGGATTTCGAACGCGCCGTTGCGGACCGTCCGGCGCAGGCGGCGCGGAACGTGGAAGCTCTCCAAGGGCATGATGCCGCGGCGCTCCGGATCGATCCAATAGACCGTCTGAGCGTTGCGTCCCTCGGCCATGGGAAAGATACCCGCGGCATAGGCCCTGAGCAGAAGTTCCGGCGTGACCTCGATCACGATTGGCGTGCCCGTGTCATACCGCCCATCATGACCTGCCCGGACGGCGCCGCCGCGGCACAGGCGTCAATCCTGCTCCGCCATCCATCGTTCGAGCCAATGGATGTCGTAGTCTCCGGCGGCGAAATCCGGGGCTGTCACGATCCGGCGATGAAGGTCCAGATTGGTCTCGATCCCCGCTATCACATACTCGCCGAGCGCCCGTTGCAACCTCTGCCTGCACATGTCGCGGTCGCGACCGTGGACGATCAGCTTTGAGACCATGCTGTCGTAGTGGGGCGGCACCATGCAGCCGTCGTAGAGGTGGGAATCGATGCGGACACCGATGCCACCGGGCGGATGATAGCCCGTGACGCGGCCCGGCGAGGGGACGAAGGTGCGGGCGTGCTCGGCATTCACGCGGCACTCGATGGCGTGGCCGGAAAACCGGATGTCCGACTGCGAATAGCCCAGCGGCTCTCCGGCGGCGACCCGGATCTGTTCGCGCACGAGGTCGATGCCGGTGATCGCCTCGGTGATCGGATGCTCGACCTGGATGCGGGTGTTCATCTCGATGAAGAAGAACTCGCCGCCCGTGTAGAGGAATTCCATGGTCCCGACGCCGCGATAGCCGATGCGGCGGACCGCGTTCGCGGCGATCTCGCCGATCGAGGCGCGCTGCTCCGGGGTCAGCGCTGGCGACGGCGCCTCCTCCACGACCTTCTGGTAGCGCCGCTGCAGCGAGCAGTCGCGCTCGCCGAGATGGACGACGTTGCCGTGATTGTCGGCGAGGATCTGCACCTCGATGTGCCGCGGCCGGTAGAGATAGCGCTCGAGATAGACCGCGTCGTTGCCGAAGTTCGCCTGCGCCTCGCGCTTGGCCATCGACAGTGCGCGTTCCAACTCTTCGGGCCGCTGGGCGAGCTGCATGCCCTTGCCGCCGCCGCCGCCGGCCGCCTTGATCAGGACGGGAAAGCCGATCTCGTGCGCCAGGCGGATCGCCTCGCCGTCGCTCTGCACCGGGCCGTCGGTACCCGGGACCACCGGCACGCCGGCTTCCTTCGCCGCGCGCTTCGCGGTGATCTTGTCGCCCATCATCGCGATGTGCTCGGGCGTCGGCCCGATGAAGGTGAAGCCGTGCTCCTCGACCATCGCCGCGAACCCGGCATTTTCCGACAGGAAGCCGAGGCCGGGATGGATCGCGTCGACGTCGGCGATGCTGGCGGCGGTGAGCAGAGCCGCCTTGTTGAGATAGCTATCGCGCGACGCGGGCGGGCCGATGCAGACGCTCTCGTCGGCGAGGCGGACATGCATCGAATCCGTATCGGCGGTCGAGTGGACGGCCACCGTGGCGACGCCGAGGTCGCGGCAGGCGCGCTGGATGCGGAGCGCGATCTCTCCGCGGTTGGCGATCAGGACCTTGCGGAACACGGGCGCCCCCGTTCGACGGTCACTCGACGATCATCAGCAGTTCGCCGAACTCGACGGGCGAGCCGTTGGCGACGACGATCTGCTTGACGGTGCCGCCGCGCGGCGCCGGTATCTGGTTCATCACCTTCATCGCTTCGACGATGAGCAGCGTGTCGCCCTTCGCGATCCGGTCGCCGACCTTCACGAAGGAGGGCGAGCCGGGCTCCGGCCCCAGATAGGCGGTTCCGACCATCGGCGACGTCACGGCGCCCGGATGCGTGCGGTCCAGCGCCGGGGCGGCGGGCTCCGCCGCCTGCTCGACCGGCGCGGGAGCCGGCGCCGCCGCCGTTTGCGGCATCACTGTCGTCGTCTGCACCGCGGTCCGGGCCACGCGGATGCGCTTGCGGCCGTCGTCGAACTCGATTTCGGTCAAGCCGGTCTCGTCGATCAGTCCGGCGAGCCGCCGGATCATATCGGCGTCGATGTCGAAGGCTGGCATCGTCGATTGCGTTCCCGTCACAAGTTTCGGCCCGTCATGCGCGATGGCATGCCGATCAATTCTCCGGCGCGATCCCGAGGATGGAAGCGACCGCATCGATCGCGAGTATGTAGCTTTGCCCGCCGAAGCCGCAGATCACCCCCTGCGCGGCCTGTGACACATAGGAGTGCCGCCGGAATGCCTCGCGACGGTGAACATTGGACAGATGAACCTCGATCACCGGAACGTCAAGCAGGAGCAGGGCATCGAGCAGCGCGATGGAGGTGTGGGTAAACGCCGCCGGATTGATGACCACGGCCGACGCCTGCCCGCGCGACGCGTGCACCCAACCCAGCAGTTCCGCCTCGCTGTTGGTCTGGCGGAAGTCGATCTCCAGCCCCAGCGCTCCCGCCCGGGCGCGGCAGTCGGCCTCGATGTCGGCGAGGGTCTGGCGCCCGTACACCTCGGGCTGCCGGACGCCCAGCATGTTCAGGTTCGGGCCGTTGAGCACCAATACCGGCAGCGGCATCGCAGCCTCATTCGCAGTCTAAACGACGTTCGGGGCAGGCGTTACCCCACCCCGAACCGCACTGCAAGCCTGCCGATGGGTCAGAACCAGGTCTCGGGCGGCCCGGACAGGTCCGGGAGCGGCACCGCTTCGCGCCATGCGCCGCCGACGACCATGCCGCGGCAGGCCAGCCGCTTGCTGCCGTCGAGTCGCTCGCCGATCGCGTCGCGATAGACGAAGTCGCCGTCTTCGATGTCGATCACCGTCGCATCGCCGGGGCCGCCCGGTGCCAATACGCCGAGTTCCGGCCGGTTGATCGCCTGGGCCGGTGCCACCGTGGCACAGCGAATTACGTCGCCCAGGTCCATGCCCAGGCAGACGAACTTCGACATCGTGTCGAGCACGTGCGGCGCCAGCCCCACGATGCTGAGGACGTGCACGTCGCTGCTGATCGTGTCGGGCAGGAAGCCGGCATCGAGCATCGCGCGCGCGGAGGCGAAGCCGAAGGACCCGCCGCCGTGGCCGACGTCGAAGATCACGCCGCGGGCGCGTGCCTCGAGCACCTCCGGGCGCACGCCGCCGCGGGGCAGGGCGGGACCGCCCGGGAAGGGACGGAAGCAGTGCGTGAGCACGTCACCGGTGCGCAGGCGCGGCAGGACGTCGTGCCGGGTCGGCGGCGGATGGTCGAGATGCGCCATCAGCGGCAGGCCCACCTGCTCCGCGACCTCCAGGGCCAGCTCGAAGGGAGCCGCGCCCATGCTGCCGCTCGCCACGCGGCCGACGCGAACCTTGATGCCGACGACGAGGTCGCGGTTGGCTTCCGCCACGCGGACGCACTCGTTGAGGTCGAAGAGGCGCAGATCCTGGGCCTCGCCGACCATGACGGTGCGGCTGAACGCATAGATGCCGGCATAGGAAAGGTTCAGGTAGGCGACCACGCGGACCGGCGCCGGCTCGATGATGAAGCGGCGGAAGCCGTGGAAGTTGCCGGGGCCGGCGCTGCCGGCGTCGACCAGCGTCGTCGTGCCGCTCGCGGCCGCGACCGCACCGGGGTCGACGCCGAGCGAGGTGCCGCCCCAGTAGACGTGAGCGTGCAGGTCGATCAGGCCCGGAGTGACGATCTTTCCCGACACGTCCTGGACGACGGTGCTCGGCTTGACGGAGAGGCCCGGACCGATGGCCTCGACCTTGCCGTCGCTGAACGAGACATCGGCTATCATGTCGACACCCCGGCCGGGATCGATCACCCGTCCGCCGCGCAGGATCAGGTCCGTCATGCTCACCTCGCCGTGCGATCCGATTCGTATCGCTCAGAGTAGAGGTACGGCCGGTGCCCGCAAACCAATTCCGAAGTTCCGACCGCGCCGCGCCGGAAGCAGTGGGCGATGCGACAACTGACGCGCGGCGAGGCGCGCGCGTAGCATGCGATTTCGATGCATTGGGAGGTGCAGGTCGTGCCGTCCGTATTGACCGAATACTGGCCAGCCGTAGCGGCGATCCTGGATGGCGCGAACCCTAGGCATCGTTCCGTTTGCATGCGCGTGAGCGGACTGAGACCGAAAGATTTCGACGGACGCGCCGCGGTGCGTTCACTCCTCGCCTCTGTGAAGCGCCACTGGCCGGAAAGGCCGGTAACCCGAACGACAAACAATTGGAACCTTCGGCGTGAAGTGCCGCCATTCGTGACGCGCAGCCCTGAAGTGGCGCTGGAGCGGACCATCGCGGCGCGCGCGTCTGGAGCTTGGTTCTGCCAGATGTCGACGGCCAGCGGCATCCATGGATCAGCAAGCGACAAACGTCGCGCCATCGATCTCGTCCATCATCCGAAAGACGGGCACTATCGTTTCATCGAACTGAAGATCGGAAGCGACAACCCGCTGTATGCGCTGTTCGAAGCACTGGGATATGGCTTGATCTACCTGATGTCCCGGCGCTCTCGGTGCGGCTTCGGATATTCGGATCGCGATGTCATGTCGGCGCACGCGATAGAGATGACCGTCCTAGCCCCGCACGCGTTCTTCGATTACCGCCGAACGGGAGACAATGCCGCCTGCACGTACGATCTGAACTGGCTGGAGGAGGAACTGTCCGAGGGGCTGCAGGAAGTCGCAGGCGACGATGTCTCCATGGTCCTGAATTCAGTGGGCTTCGAGCCCGGCAGCAGGCTCGAGGATTCCGCTGCCTCGGTGATTGATCTTTTTGAGCGCCGTGCGTTTCACCTTCCGACACGGTCTATCCGCGAGATGCCGCGGCCCGTCGGGCCTGATGGGCCGTGACGAAGGCGGCATGGCTCCAGCCGAGATCCTTGGCCGAGGACGGTTCGCCGGTGCGCTGGTCGAACTGCTCGGCCAGCGCGCCGTCTTCGCGGGCAAACCGCCGGACGGTCGACATGTAGGCGTCCCCGGCGGCGCACTCGGATCGGGCATCCTCGGCCGACCGGGCGGCCCGGCTGCGGCGGTAGTGGAATTCCGCCGCGGCCAGCGTGGCGAAATGGTAGGCGCCGCCGCTGTAGTAACGGTCGCCGCGGAAGCGGCCGAGTGCCGGCGCGTGACCCTCCGGCCGGTCGGCGTTGATGGCATAGTCGGCGGCGAATCGCCGCGCGAGCTCGGCGAGGGTCGCGGTTACGCGCTCGTCCAGCACGCTGTGCCGGCCGCCCTCCAGGGCCGCGTGGAGCACGCCGAGAACGACCGCGATGTCGGGCTGGGACGGGCCCGCCGGATCGGCCGCCTCGCGGCTCAGATAGCATCGGGCCGTCTCGCTCCAGCACGCCTCCAGCGAGGGGGGAATTACTGCGGCGGCCGAGCGCCGCCGCATGGCCGCCGCCGGATCCGAGGCCGCGATCCGGGTGGCACCGCGCCGAAGTGCCGCGAACTGGACGATCTGCGTGTGGTAGTGCCGGCCGGTCACGTCCTCCCACAGGTCGATGCAGGCGGCGCCGGCATTGTCGGCGGTATAGTCCAGGTCGGCGCGCAGCAGCGCCTCGAGCCCGTCGCAGCCGAACCCGGCCGCGTCGGCGCGCATCAGGGTCAGGGCGCGCAGGGCCGGGCCATCGTGCTGCGGCCGGCCCCAGCGGATGGTGTCGAGGGTGCCGTCCGGAGCGAAACGGACCTCGCCGGGAATGCGGTCGCCTTCGACGCGTACCAATTCCTCGTCGGGACGGACGAACTGCAGGAAGTCGGGCCTCGCCCTGGCGCGCGGGCCGCCGTGCTCCAAGACATCGCGTCCGCGCAGACCCGCGAGGCCGAGGCTGAACCGGACATGGTCGCGGATGTGACCAGCCCAATCGGCCGTTTCGTCCCCGGCCGCGGCGAGCCGGACGGCCGCATCCATGACCAGGGCCGAGTCCCTGATCCAGTGGAAGAAATAGTCGGGGTCCGGGTCGTAGTCGGCGAGCACCGGCGAGGCGACGACCGAGCCCGGCGCCGGCACCACCGTCATGCCGAAGCCGGGACGATGCTTGACCAGGCCGGTGGCCGAAACGCACGCCGCCATCCGTCGTGCGGACAGCGCGAACTGCCGGTCCATCCAGGTCTGCAGCGGTTCCGCCGCGAGCATTGTCGCACCCCTTCCTAGACCGGTGCACCGTAGGCGCGCGATCTGCTAAGTGGTACCGAAAATGCACGGACGACGGATCGCGAGGCGATGAACGCCTGCGCCGTCACATGGGGGTTATCGAGTATGTTCAAGGGTTTGGCTGCCGGCATCGCCGTCGCGCTCGTTTCCGGTGCCGCATCGGCCCATACCGGCGACGGCGCACACACGCATTCGCTCGCGGCGGGCTTCGCACATCCTTTCACCGGGATCGACCATCTGCTGGTCATGCTGGCGGTGGGTGTCTATGCGATCAGGGCCACCGCGCGCGCCTGGCTGCTGCCGGCGCTCTTCGTCGCCTTCATGCTGGTCGGCGGGATGCTGGGCGCCTACGGCGTGCCCGTCGCCTATGCCGAAGAGGGCATCCTGGCGTCCGTCGCGATCATGTCGGTGCTGGCACTCGCCGCCCCGCGCATCCCGCTGCCGGCGGTGGCGCCGATCGTCGCGGCCTTCGCCGTCCTGCACGGCTTCGCCCATGGTGCCGAGATGACGGCGGGCGGCAGCTTCCTCGAATATGCGACCGGCTTCGCCCTCGCCACCGCGCTGCTGCATGCGGCCGGCGTCGGTCTGGGCGCCCTGGCCCGCGGGCGCTTCGCCGCATTGCGGCGCGCCTGAGCGTTCCGCACCCTTGCGAGGCCGGCGGCTAGCTGTCGCCGGCCAGTACGACGTTGCCGGCTTCGACGCTGACCGGCAGCGCTTCCAGGCTGTCGCCGGCGCAGGGCCCTTCGACGCAGAAGCCGTCCTCGATTTCGAAATAGGCGCTGTGCGCGTGGCAGATGAGGTGGCGGCAGCCGCGGTCGACCAGGCGCGACACCGTTCCCCAGTCGAGCGGGATGCCCTCGTGCGGGCAGCGGTTCAGGTAGCCGAAGACGGCGTCGTCGCGGCGCACGATCACCGCCTTGCGCGGGCCGCCCGGCCCGTCGAGCAGGAAGGTGCGCGCATCGCGGTCCGGGATGTCCGCCAGCGCGCAGACGATCCTGCCGCTCACGTCCGTCTCTTTTGAGACTGCGTCCTCACGGTTTCACGCCGGCCATTTTGCAGATCTTCTTCCACGCCTCCGGCGGCACCGGCGACACCGACAGGCGCGACTGCCGGACGAGCGGCAGGTCGGCGAAGTCGGGGTCGGCCTTGATGTCGGCGAGGGTGACCGGGGTCTTCACCGGATGGAGGGCGCGGACCTTCACCATGCCCCATTTGCCGCTGTCGTCGGTCGGGTCGGGCTGGTGCGTCTCCGCCACCTCGACGACCCCGACGATCGCCTTCTCGCCGACCGAGTGGTAAAAGAAGCCGCGGTCGCCGACCTTCATGGCCTTCATGTTGTTCTGGGCCTGATGGTTGCGCACGCCGTCCCATCCGCCGACGCCTTCGCGCACCATGTCGTCCCACGAATAGGTCTCGGGCTCGCTCTTGAAGAGCCAGTAGGCCATGATCCCCGCTCCCGCCGAATTCCGCGCCCGCCTTCATGCAGGGTCGGCGCCGGGGAGGCAAGGGGCAGCGACAGAGGGGCGTCGCCCGACGCCCATCCGATGGAGGCTAGACAGTGACGATCCAGCGTTTCGACATCACCACCGGTCCCGGCCCGCGCATGAGCCGCGCCGTCGTCAACGGCGACATGGTCTATCTCTGCGGCCTGACGGCCAAGGACACCACCCAGGACGTGAAGGGCCAGACTCAGCAGATCCTCGACGCCATCGACGGCTACCTGGAGCGCTGCGGCACTTCGAAGTCGAAGCTCCTGACCGCGCAGCTCTGGCTGACCGACATGTCGAAGTTCGCCGACATGAATTCGGTCTGGAACGCCTGGGTCGATCCCGAGAACCCGCCGGTGCGCGCCTGCGTCAACGCGCAGCTGGCACGGCCGGAGATCCTGGTCGAGATCATGGTGACGGCGGCGAAGTAGCTCGCGTACGGCTGTAGGAGCGGGTCCGCTCCTACAGCACCTTCTGTCGGGCGTTGATCCGTTCGATCTCGGGGATCACCTCGGCGATCAGGCGTTTCGTCTGCTCGATCATTTCGGCGTCGCCCGTGCCTGTCGGGCGGAGCACGAACTTCGATATTCCGGCGGCGACATACTCTTCGATGCGCGTGAGGATGGCGCCGGCGTCGCCCACGGCGAAGTGCCTGCGGGGATCGCGCTTCGTGCGTTTGGCGAAGGCGCCCATGCGTTTCGGCAGATCTCCATCGTCCCAGCCGCCGAAGCGGAAGTGGAAGCCGGTGCCGTAATGGTCGTCGTCGATGCGCCGGCCGCGTGCGGCGGCCTCCTCGCGGATTGCGGCGACGACGGGGGCCACTTCTTCGGGAAGTTCGGATCCGGCCTGCCAGCCGGTGCCGATTCGGGCCGTGCGCCGGATCGCGACCTTGCTGGAGCCGCCGATCCACATCGGCAGGTCCTTCTGCCGCGGGCGCGGCGCGATGCTCGCGTCCTTGATCGTGAAATGCTTGCCCGCGTAGCTGAAGCTCTGCTCGCGCCAGAGGCCGGCGATGATGTCGAGCGCTTCGTCGGCGACGGCGCCCGAGCCCTGGGACGTCAGGCCCATCGCACCCCAATCGGGTGCGATCGGGCTGCCGACGCCGAATGCCGGCAGCAGCCGTCCGCCGCTGAGATAGTCGATGGTGGCGCACTGCTTGGCGAGCAGGACGGGCTCGCGCAGCCCGGCGGAGGCGACGTTCATGCCGAACTTGATGCGGCGCGTACGGCCCGCCAGCGCCGCCATGACGCTCATGCATTCCAGGTGCGGGACCGTCGAGACGAGGCGGTCCGTCTGCCACAGCGAATCGACGCCGCCCTCCTCGCAGAGGTCGACCCAGCGCCAGAAGGCCCTCTCGTCCGAGAAGGGAAAATCGGCGAGGCCGAGCCCGACACCGACGGCCATGCGCGTCTCCCTCAGCCGGTGAACGTGTCGAAGGATTCCTGGATCGCCTTCATCTGGTTTCCCGCGGCCGAGGAGGGGACGATGATCGGCGTGCGGATGCCGGCGTCGTACCACTTCGCCAGTTCGTCGCGCACCTTGGCGGCCGGTCCGAACATGGTGACGTCGGCCAGCCAGCGGTCGCTGAGATGCTTGGCCACGTCGTCGGTGCGTCCTTCCGCGATGGCCTTCTCCACGCCCTCCATCTCCTCGACATAGCCCGCCTCCTTCCAGTAGGCGCGATAGTTCGGCAGGTGGGCGTAGCTGGTGAGCGTCCGGCGGTTCACGGCCTTGGCCGCCTCGACGTCGTCCGAGATGCAGGTCGGGATCATGCAGCCGATGAAGAAGTCGGGGTCGCTGCGCTTCGCCTCCGGCAACGCTGCGAGCGATTCCGCCATGTGCGAGCGCGCGCCGTTGGCGAACACCATGCCGTCGCCGACCTCGCCGGCCAGCGCGATCATCTTCTTGCGCATGGCGGCGAGGATCACCGGCGGCAGCTTGCCGATGCGCTCCACCTTGCGCAGCCGCTCGACGAAGGCGCGCGTGTCGGCGAGCGGCTTGCCGGCCTGCAGGCCCATGCGCGCCAGGCTCGGTGCATGGCTGATGCCGATGCCGAAGCGGAAGCGTCCGTCGGAGACTTCGTGGGTGAAGGCCACCGTCTGGGCGTAGTCTTCGGGCGGCCGGGTATAGATCGGCGCGATGGCCGTACCGAAAGGGATCGTCTTCGTCGCGAAGGCGAGCGCCTCGGTCAGCGCCATGCCGCCGAAGCCGCTCGGGCAGTAGATGCCGGCGAAGCCGCGGCGCTCCATCTCGCCGGCCGTTTCCAGGGTGGCCTTGCGGCGTCCGGGCACGGCGGCGAGGCTGATGGCGGGCATGGTCAGGGGCATTCGGGGTTTCCTTGTCGAAAGTCTTCATTGTAGTGCGCGGCGCGATTTTGCGCCGTGGGGCAGGTCAGCTCGTGATCCGCTTCCAGTAGGTGTCCTTGGTCGGGATCTTGCGGAACTCGTAGCGGTCGTAGCCGCGGTGGTTGAGCACCTCGCCGGCGTCGCCCTTGCCATCTACCCGCCGCTCGTCGCGCTCCGGGCCGCGCGCCGTGCGGAAGGTGCAGTCGCCGATGAAGAAACTCATGATCCTGTCGACGTCGCGGCTGTTGAACGGGTCGTTGATCTGCTGGAGCAGATCATCCGTGACCTTTCCGCTCATGTCGTCAACTCCTCGGACAGCTCGACCGCGACAAAGCTTAGTCGTGCCCGCCGAAGGCGTCCATGCAGGGGCCCAACAATGGTCGTCCGCGCGCTTGGGGGAGAGAGCACGATCCTTCGCCGATCGACGCGACCGGATTCTCTTGCGGAATCACGCATCGGGTGTGACCCTGACTGCAGGCGCATGCCTTCGGGCATGAGAGTGTCGATCCGTCCGTCAATATGAAGCGGAGGTTCCACCATGCGTCCTGCAACAATCGGTACTGCCGTTGCCCTGTGCACGATTGCGCTTTCCGGGACAAGCGCGTCGTGGAACACGGCGGGAGATCCTGCATCCTTCGCGGTTCCGCCGCCGCCATTGGGGGCGAAAGCGATCTGTCTGGCTGCTGCGCCGACCGAGACGAAGCCTTTCGCGGTCGAACCCGCCCGCGCGGCCGAGCGGCTCTGGTTCCTGCGACCGGACCTGTCGCCCCCGTCGCTCATGGACGGCCTCGGCGATCACGGCTACCCCGTCACTACGTCGAGCGAAGAGGCCCAGCGCTTCTTCGACCAGGGCCTGAACCTTGCTTACGGGTTCAACCACGCGGAGGCCGCACGGGCCTTCAGGCACGCCCAGAAACTGGATCCGGCGTGCGCGATGTGCTTCTGGGGCGAGGCGTACGTGCTCGGCCCCAACATCAATGCACCCATGGCACCGGAGGCGATCGCGCCCGCCTACGCCGCTGCGCAGCGCGCGCTCGCGCTGGCGGACAAGGCCACACCGCACGAGCAGGCACTGATCGCCGCGATGGCGAAGCGTTATGCGCCCGCCGCCGCCGATCGGCGCCCGCTGGATCGCGCTTATGCCGACGCCCTGGCGGCGGCGGCGGCCCGCTTCCCGGCGGATGCCGAGATCGCCGTCCTCTACGCCGAAGCGTTGATGGATCTCCAGCCCTGGGACTACTGGGAGAAGGATGGGGTTGCGGCGAAGGGCCGGATCGCGGACGCGGTGGCGAGCGTCGAGCGGGTGCTTCGCGACAATCCGCGGCATCCGGCGGCCATTCACTTCTACATCCATCTGGTGGAGGCGTCAGATCGGCCGGAGCGGGCGGAGCGTTTCGCCGACGCCCTGCGTACGCTGGTGCCGGCTGCGGGACACCTGGTCCACATGCCGTCGCACATCTACTATCGGATCGGCAGGTTTGCGGACTCTCTCGATGCGAACCGCAAGGCGGTCGCGGCGGATGAGGCCTACATCGCCGGATCGTCGCCGCAAGGCCTCTATCCGGGCGCCTACTACCCGCACAACATTCATTTCCTCATGACGTCCGCGCAGATGGGCGGCGACGGCGCCACCGCGGTGGCCGCGGCGGAAAAGCTCGCAGGCACGCTCGACGATGCGATCGTGCGGGCGGTGCCGTGGATGCAGGCAGTCAAGCAGGCGCCGTACTTCGCGCATGCGCAATATAGTCCGCCAGAGGTGATCATGGCGGTGCCCGATCCCGGCGACGGGTTTCCGTTCGTCCAGGCGGCTTGGTACTATGCGCAGGGGATCGCGCTGTCGTCGTCAGGAGACGTGGCCGGCGCCCTGCGACAGGCTGACGCGATCGCAGCGATCGAGAGCCGCCACAAGGGTCCTCTGGCGGAACTCGAGGCCGGCGGGCTTCCGACAGGCGCGGTCCTTGGGATTGCGCGCTTGGTCGTGACCGCACGAGCGGCCCGCGCGCAGGGGGACTTGGCCACGGCCCGAGATGCGCTCGCCCAGGCGGTCGCCCTCCAGGACGGCATCGCCTACATGGAGCCGCCCTTCTGGTACTACCCGGTCCGCCAGTCGCTCGGCGCGGTTCTGCTGGAGTCCGGCGACGCGAAGGCGGCGGAAGCGGCGTTTCGTGGGGCGCTGGTGCAGTCCCCGAACAACAGCTGGGTGCTCTACGGCCTCCGCGAAGCCTTGCGGCAGCAGGGACAGGCGGCGGGAACTGCGGAACTCGACAGGCGTTTGGGGCAGGTCTGGATCGGGCCGGACCGATCGCTCGATCTGAAGCGACTGTAGGTCCGTCGGACGTCGTCGGGGCGACCCGGCAAGAGCCTTGCGCCGGTCACGGGCCATCGGCACACTCCGGCGCGCCGAAGTCGTCGCGCGGAGCGACACAACTTGAAGGACGGATCGAATCTGATGATCGCCAATCGCCGAATTGTTACGCGAGTCATGGGGCCAATGGCCGCGATCGCACTCCTCGCCGGTTGTGCCGGCCTGGGGGACGAGGACAAGAAGATGGTGTCCGACACCCGCGCCGCCGCGCAGTCGGCCCAGGCCGAAGCCGCCGCCGCACGGCGTGAGGCGTCCGAGGCGCGGGCCATCGCACAGCGTGCCGCGCAATCCGCGGAGCAGTCGGCCCAGGCGGCCGCCCAGGCCGCGGCGCGGGCGGACGAGGCCAACGAGCGCGCCAACCGCATGTTCTCGCGTTCGCTCCGCAAGTAGTTCGGGCCGCGCGTGATCAGGACGCTCCTTCTCGGCCTCGTCCTGATCGCCGCGGGGTGCGCGCCGGCCATCGACCCCGGGCCGGCGCCCCTATCGCCGCCGCCCGCTCCCGTGGCCGCGCCGGTGCTCGTGCCGCCGTCGCCGCCGAAGGCGACGCCGCGCAAGGCGGAGAGCGTGCTCGTGGTCAAGTCGAAGCGCGAGTTGCATCTCATCCACGACGGCGAGCCGTTCCGGACGTACAAGGTGGCTCTCGGCGCGCAGCCGACCGGCCACAAGGAGCGTCAGGGCGACAACAGGACCCCGGAGGGGCAGTATGTCCTCGACCGCCGGAACCCGGGCAGCCGCTTCTACAAGTCGATCCACGTCTCCTACCCGAACGCGGACGACCGCGCCTTGGCGCGTGGTCGCGGGGTCGATCCGGGTGGACTGATCATGATCCACGGGCTGGCGCCGGAAATCCGTGACCTGGGGCCGGATCACCGGCTCTGGGACTGGACAAACGGCTGCATCGCGGTGACCAACCGCGAGATGGACGAGATCTGGGCCTTTGTCGACATGGGGACGCCCATCGAGATCCGCCCCTAACCGGCGGCTCCGTCAGCCTGGGCTGACCAGAAAGTCCTCATTGGCCGGCGCATCGGCCACCAGAGCCCTTGCGCCGCTGATCCTTACGCGTCCCTCGGCGATCCAGCGAACCGCCTGCGGATAACAGCGGTGCTCAGCCTGGAGCACGCGCGCGGCGAGCGTCTCGGCCGTGTCGTCCTGAAGGACCGGGACCGCCGCCTGCACGATGATCGGGCCATCGTCCATCTCGGCACGGACGAAGTGCACCGTGCAGCCGGTGAAGCGCACGCCCGCTTCCAACGCCTGTTCATGTGCATGCAGGCCCCGGAAGGACGGCAGCAGCGAGGGGTGGATGTTGATGAGCCGGTCGTGCCAAGCCTCGACGAACTCGGGGCTCAGCAGGCGCATGAAGCCGGCGAGGCAGACCAGATCGACGCCGGCCGCGACGAGCGCCGCCGTCATCGTCGCGTCGAACGACGCGCGGTCGGGGTGGCCGCGGTGACTGAGGACGCAGGTCGGGATGCCCGCCGCCTCGGCACGCGCGAGACCGGCGGCGTCGGCTTTGTTCGAGACGACCAGCGCGATCTCCGCCGGCCAGTCACCCGCCGCAGCGGCGTCGATCAATGCCTGGAGGTTGGAGCCGCGCCCCGAGATCAGAACGCCGAGCTTCAGCCGTCGCGCCAACGGTCCAGCCCCTCGATCCGGACGACCGGTGCGGCGTCGCCGGCACCCGCGCCGACACGGCCGACGCGATGCGCCGTTTCGCCGGCCTGCGCGAAGGCGGCGATGACGTCGTCGACCCGATCTGGTGCCACGACGGCGAGCATGCCAAGCCCGCAGTTGAAGGCGCGCGCCATCTCCTCCGGCGCCACCTCGCCCGACTGCATCAGCCAACGGAACACCGGCGGGAGATCCCAACTGCCGGCATCGAGTTCGCCGACAAGGCCCTTGGGCAGGACACGCGGCAGATTCTCGACGAGCCCGCCGCCGGTGATATGCGCGAAGGCGCGCACGCCACCGGCCGCGAATGCGGCGCGAGCCGCGGCGACGTAGATTTTCGTCGGCGTCAGAAGGACCTCGCCGAGGGAGCGGTCGTTCGCGAAGGGAGCCGGGGCCGAATAGTCCAGCCCCAGATCGGAAACCACCCGACGCACCAGGGAGAAGCCGTTCGAATGGACGCCGCTGGAAGCCAGTCCCAGAACGACGTCGCCGGCTTGTGCCGCGGTGCCCGTCAGCGCGCGCTCGCGCTCCACGGCGCCGACGGCAAAACCGGCCAAGTCGTATTCGCCGTCGGTGTACATCCCCGGCATTTCAGCGGTCTCGCCGCCGACCAGGGCGCATCCGGCAATGCGGCAGCCTTCCGCTATGCCCTTCACCACGTCGGCGGCCACGTCCACGTCCAGCTTGCCGCAGGCGAAATAGTCGAGGAAGAGCAGCGGCTCCGCCCCTTGGACCACCAGGTCGTTGACGCACATCGCCACGAGGTCGATGCCGACCGTGTCGTGTTTGCCGGTAGCGAAGGCGAGGCGCAGTTTCGTGCCGACGCCGTCGGTGGTGGACACCAGTACGGGGTCTTTGAAGCCGGCGGCCTTGAGGTCGAAGAAAGCGCCGAAGCCGCCCAGGGCGGCGTTGGCGCCGGGGCGGGCGGTGGCGGCGGCGAGCGGCTTGATGCGCTCGACCAAGGCGTTGCCCGCGTCGATGTCGACGCCCGCTGCTCTGTAGGTCCGGAGTGTGATGCTTTCCTCCCCCGACCGACTATCGTATGTAGAGTGCAGTTTCCGGCGACGGCCGGCGGAACATACCGAATCCGAGGCGCATTGCAATGACCGAGGCAGGCCGCAGAGGCGGCCTCGCGCAGGCTATCCGGGGCGCCATCGCCCTGATCGCCATGTGCATCCTGGCCACGAACACCGCCTCCGCGGAGGATCCGTATCTCGTCGAGCGTGTCCCGGTCGAGGTGACGGCGGCCAATGCGGTCGAGGCACGCGAGAAGGCGCTCGACGAGGCGTACAGCAAGGCGTTCGACCTGTTGGTCGAGCGGATGGGGGCCACGCGTCCGCGCGGCATCAACCCCGCCGACCTGTCGCAGTCGATCGAGATCGCCAACGAACGCGTCACCTCGGTCCGCTATGCCGCTCAGGTGACCGTGCAGTTCGATCCGCGCCGCGTGAACGCGGCCCTGGGGCGCCAGTCCGATCCGGCCTATGTCGGCGCCGGCGGCTATGGTGCCCAGTCGAGCGGTCCTGGCGGGACGTCGGGAGAGTCGATGCCCGTGGGGACGCGCATCCTTGTCCTCCCCGTCTATGAATGGTCCGGCTCGCGCATCCTGTGGGAGACGTCGAATCCTTGGTATCAAGCCTGGAGCCGGTCCGAGCCCAACATCCTGACCGGCCAGGCGTCTCTCCCGCCGGGCAGCGGGGACGACCGGAACCTGACGGCGGACCAGGCGCTCGCCGGCGACCGGACGGCGCTGATGCGGATCGCCCGCGACCGTGGGGCAGAGAATCTGATCGTCGTCCTCGGACGATATCAGGTCGATTTTGCCGCGGGTCAGCCCTCGTTCGACGTGACTGCAGCCGGCTACGGGCCGCAGCTCGACGGACGACGGCTGAGCGTGCGGGTACCGGGTGACCCGAACGACTTCGTCGACGATCTCGCGAAGAAGGCGGTGGCGGCCACGGTCGCCAAGATCGGCGAGGAATGGCGGCCGGGCACGGCGCCGGCGGCGAGCTCGCCGGGCGATAAGCCCTTCCGGCCCTCCGGCCCGGAGCGGGACATCCTCGTGACCGCGGCGCTCGCGGGACCGGCCGATCTCTCCAGGGTGCGCTCCACCATCGGCGGACTGCCCATGGTGACGCGCGACCAGCTGGTGTCGCTGTCGCGCAGCCAAGCCGTGCTTCGCGTCCACTATGCCGGCGACACGGACCTGCTGCGCACGGCCATCAGCGATGCCGGCTTCGCCGTGTCGACTGCGGCGGAAGGCTGGCTCGTCAGCCCGAGCGGGGCGGCGGCGAGTCTGCCAGTGAATCAATCGCCCCGGCTTCCGCCCGGTCGTTGAACCTCCCCAATCTGATCAGCCTGAGCAGGCTGCTGAGCGTACCGCTCCTGGTCTGGCTCATCGTCTCCGGCTACATGGCGTGGGCATTCTGGCTCTTCGTGCTGGCCGGCGTGTCCGATGCGATCGACGGCTGGATCGCCAAGCGTTTCGACCTGCGCTCCACGCTCGGCGTCTTTCTCGACCCGATCGCCGACAAGGTCATGCTGGTCAGCGTCTACCTGGCGCTGGGTTTCCAAGGCTACCTACCGTCCTGGCTCGTCATTCTGGTAGTGTCGCGCGACATGCTGATCGTGGGCGGCGTGCTCCTGACTTATGCGCTGTCCGACAGCCGGCCGCATGTCGCGCCCCTGTGGATCAGCAAGCTGAACACTTTCATGCAGATCCTGCTGGCGGCGCAGCTGCTCGCCATGGTCGGCCACGGCATACCCGACCGCGAGGTCACGTTGGTGATGTGCTGGATCGTGGCGGCCACGACGTTCGCCTCGGGTGCCGCCTATCTGTGGCGCTGGACACGCGGTGCCACTGCCATCGAGGACGAGCAGTGATGAAGCGCGACATCAGCGCCGGTACCCAGGTGAAGATCTGGCTCGGCGTGGCTGCGGCGCTCATCATCTTTCTGGTCGTCTTCCAGAGCATCCTGCTGCCGTTCGTCGCGGGACTGGCGCTCGGCTACTTCCTCGATCCGCTGGCCGACAGGCTGGAGAAGTGGGGGGTTCCGAGGGCGGTTGCCGCGATCACCCTCCTGATCGCCTTCCTGCTGGTCATGGTGGGAATGCTGCTGCTGCTGCTGCCGCTGCTGCAGGCCCAGGTCGCGGAACTGGTCGCCAAGCTGCCAGACTACGCGGCCCGCATTCAGCAGGGGGTTGCCAATCTCGCCCATATGGTCGAGGCGAGCCTCTCGCCAGACGACATGGCGAAGCTGCGCGAGGGCGTCACGGCCTATGCCGGCACGGCCCTCGGCTGGCTCGCCGGGATGCTCCAGAGTCTCGTCGGCGGCAGCCTCGCCTTCTTCAACTTGATGGCGCTGCTGTTCGTCACCCCTGTCGTGGCTTTCTACATGCTGCGCGACTGGGACACGTTCGTCGGCGCGATCGACCGGCTGCTGCCGCGCCAGCATGCGGACACCGTCCGGGAGCAGGCTCGCAGGGTCGACAACACTCTCGCCGGGTTCCTGCGCGGGCAGGCGACCGTGTGCATTCTGCTCGGCCTGTTCTACGCCATCGGCCTGACGCTGGCGGGGCTGGACTTCGGCTTCACCGTGGGGCTCATTTCGGGCCTGATCTCGTTCATTCCGTATGTGGGAAGCCTCTTCGGGCTCGTCGCCAGCCTGGGGCTGGCGCTGATCCAGTTCGATTCGTGGCTCCACATCGGAATCGTCGGCGCGATCTTCGTCGCGGGGCAGGCGATCGAGGGGAATGTCCTGACCCCGATCCTAGTCGGCGACCGTGTCGGGCTTCACCCGGTCTGGGTAATCTTCGCGCTGTTCGCCGGCGCGTCGCTCCTCGGCTTCCTGGGCATGCTGATCGCCCTGCCGGTCGCGGCGGTGATCGGGGTCATGGTGCGCTTCGCGATCGACCGTTATCTGCACAGCCCGCTCTACGGCGACACGCCCGGCGCCGATCCGAACGATCCGATGCCGCTCCGCGCAGCGCGGGAAGACGGAGAATGAGCCCGCAACTGACACTTCACCTCGGGCATCGTATCGCGATGTCGGCCGAGGACTTCCTGGTCGCCGACAGCAACGCCGCGGCCGTGGCGTGGATCGACCGCTGGCCGAACTGGCCGGGGCCGGCGCTGGTCCTGACCGGACCGCCGGGCTGCGGCAAGACCCACCTGGCGCAGGTCTGGCAGGCGCGGTCGTCGGCGGCACTGGTTCCGGCGACGGCGCTCGGCCGCGCCGACCCGGTTCAGATGCTCGGAGGCCGCATCCATTGCGTCATCGAGCGGCCCGACCTGGGCGTGCACGAACTGGCGCTGCTGCATCTCTACAACATCATGCGCGAGCGGGGCGGGAGCCTGCTGCTGACGGCCGAGCAGCCGGTGGCGCGCTGGAACATCGCGCTGCCGGACCTGCGGTCGCGGCTGCTTGCCGCCGCGTCGGTGGCCGTGCTGCCGCCCGACGACCTGCTGATGGCCGCGATCATCGCCAAGCTGTTCGACGACAGGCAGGTGCGCGTCGGCCAGGACGTGTTCGACTATCTGATCGCCCGCATCGAGCGCTCCTTCGCGGCGGCGCAGAGGGCAGTGGAAGCACTCGACGCGGCATCGCTGGCGGGGCAGCGGCCGGTAACCGTGGCCCTGGCGCGCGCCGTGCTGAACATGCAGGCTGGCATCACGGACGAAGACTAGGAGAGCAGGATGGATCTCGGACTGAAGGGCAAGAAGGCGATCGTCGAGGCGGCCAGCAAGGGGTTGGGCAAGGGCTGCGCCCTGGCGTTGGCCGAGGAGGGCGTCGACCTCGTCATCAACGCGCGCACCGAGAGCGAACTGATTGCGACCGCCGAGGAGATCGCCAAGGCGACGGGCGTCACCGTTACCCCGGTCGTGGCCGACGTCACCACCCCCGAGGGGCGCAAGGCGATCCTCGCCGCCTGTCCGAATCCGGACATCCTGGTGACGAACGCGGGCGGCCCACCGCCCGGCAACTTCCGGACCGACACGCGCGAGCGCTGGCTCGCGGCGCTCGAGGCGCAGTTGCTGTCCCATGTCGAGGTGATCACGGCCGTCGTCGACGGCATGGCGGAGCGAAAGTTCGGCCGCATCGTCAACATCACCTCCGGCACGGTGAAGATCCCCTATGCCGGCCTGGGGCTGTCGACAGCGGCCCGGCTGGCGCTCACCGGTTTCACGGCGACCATCTGCCGCGAGTTCGTCGACCGGAACGTGACGATGAACGGCATCCTGCCCGGCCCGTTCGAGACGGACCGTCTGCGCGGCAATTTCGAGTTCGCGTCCAAGCAGACCGGCAAGAGCTACGACGAACTCTACGAGCAGCGGCGGCTGGCGAACCCGGCGAAGCGCTTCGGCACGACCGAGGAGTTCGGCAAGACCTGCGCCTTCATCTGCAGCGTGCATGCCGGCTTCATGACCGGGCAGAATATCCTGCTCGACGGCGGAGCCTACCCCGGCAACTTCTAGCGTCCGGTCGCGCCGGTCCGGCGGCGTCAGCGGCTCCGGACCCGGCCGACCGCCGCGTGCCAGCCGGCGAGATGCCCGTCGCGCCGAATCGCGGACATAGCGGGCTCGAAGCCCCGGTCGCGGCGCCAGCGCGACGCGATGTCGTCCAGAGAGCCGTAGACGCCGGCATGCAGTCCGGCGAGGCAGGCGGCACCGAGGGCGGTCGTCTCGGTTACCATCGGGCGCTCGACCCGCGCCTCCAGCATGTCGGCCAGGAACTGCAGCAGCCATCCGTTGCCCGCCATGCCGCCGTCGACGCGGATCAAGGCCGGATGTGAGACGCCGTCGGCGACCATTGCGTCGATCAGGTCGCGGGTCTGGTAGGCCACCGCCTCCAGGCTGGCGCGCGCGATCGCGGCGGCGCCCGCATCGCGGGTCAGCCCCAGGATCGCGCCGCGAGCGTCGGCGTCCCAGTGGGGCGCGCCGAGCCCGGTGAACGCCGGGACGACATAGACGCCGCCGGTATCGGCCACGCTGGCGGCCATCGCCTCCGTCTCGGCGGCATCGCGGATCAGGCGCAACTCGTCACGCAGCCATTTCACGGTCGTGCCGGCGTTGAAGATGCTGCCTTCGAGCGCGTAGGTCGTGCGCCCGCCCAGCCGGTACGCGGGTGTCGTCAGCAGGCGATGGCTGGACCGGATCAGCTTGTCGCCCGTGTTGAGGACGAGGAAGCAGCCGGTGCCATAGGTGCTCTTGATGCTGCCCAGGGTGAAACAGGCCTGCCCGACGGTGGCCGCCTGCTGATCGCCCGCGACCCCGCAGATCGGCAGCGGACGGCCGAGCAGCGCAGTGGCTGTGCTGCCGAAGTCAGCGGCACTGTCGAGCACTTCAGGAAGCATGGCACGGGGGATGCCGAAAATGCGCAGCAGGTCCTCGTCCCAACCGTGCACCTCGATATCGTAGAGCAGGGTGCGGGCGGCGTTGGTTTCGTCGGTGACGTGCCGCCCGCCGGTCAGGCGCCAGAGGAGGAAGCTGTCGACGGTTCCGAACGCGAGGTCGCCGCGGCCGGCGCGTTCGGCCGCGCCGGGAACGTTGCGCAGGATCCATTCGACCTTGGTCGCTGAGAAATAGGAATCGAGGACGAGGCCGCTCCTGGCCTGCACCAGCGGCTCGATTCCCTCCGCCACCAGTTCGCGGCAGCGGTCGGCGCCGCGGCGGTCCTGCCAGACGATGGCGGGGTGGACGGCCTCGCCCGTATCGCGGTCCCAGACCACGGCGGTCTCGCGCTGGTTGGTCAGGCCGATGGCGACGATTCTGTCGGCGCCAGCCTTTTCGGCCGCGGCACGGGCGGTGCGTTCCACAGTCCGCCAGATCTCCTCCGGATCGTGTTCGACCCAGCCCGGGTGGGGGTAGTGCTGCGTCAGTTCTTCCTGGGCCGTTGCGAGAGCGTGTCCGTCCGCGTCGAAGACGATCGACCGCGTGCTGGTCGTACCCTGGTCGATCGCGAGAAGAAGTGGTCCGGCCATCTGTGGTTTCCGTTTTTTCCGCCGACGGGCGAGACTATCTCATCATGCTTGGCGTGGGGCACCCGCATGTGGATCCGGGAGCGGCGGTGACGGACGAACTCTACGACCTGCTGGTCATCGGCGGGGGTATCAACGGTGCCGGTATCGCACGCGATGCGGCCGGGCGTGGCCTCAAGGTCCTGCTTTGCGAGAAGGGCGACCTGGGTGGCGCTACCTCTTCGGCGAGTTCGAAGCTGATCCACGGTGGTCTGCGCTATCTCGAGTACTACGAGTTCCGTCTTGTGCGCGAGGCGCTCCAGGAACGCGAGGTGCTGCTGCGGCTCGCGCCGCACATCGTCTGGCCGATGCGCTTCGTGCTGCCGCACGCGGCGCATCTGCGACCGGCCTGGATGATCCGCACCGGCCTGTTCCTCTACGATCACCTCGGTGGGCTGAAGCGGCTTCCCGGTAGCAGAGGCCTGGACCTCCGTACGGCGCCGCAGGGTCGGCCGCTGCGGCCGGAATTCGGTCGGGGCTTCGAGTATTCGGACTGCTGGGTCGAGGATTCGCGCCTCGTCGTCCTCAATGCCCGCGATGCCGAGGAGCGTGGCGCGGTGGTACTGACGCGGACGGCGGCCACCGCGGCGCGTCGGGTGGACGGGCTATGGGAGGTCGATCTGGCCGGGGCGGTTCCGCGAACCGTACGTGGCCACGCGCTGGTCAACGCCGCGGGGCCATGGGTTACCGAGGTCCTGGGCAAGGTTGCCGGCTCGAACCGCGCCGTCGGCCTGCGCATGGTCAAGGGCAGCCATATCGTCGTGCCGCGCCTCTATGACGGCACGCAGGCTTACATCCTGCAGAACGCCGACCGGCGCATCGTCTTCGTGATCCCCTATGAGCGCGACTTCACGCTGATCGGGACGACCGACGTGCCGTTCGAGGGCGATCCGGCGTCGGTCGCGATCGCCGACGACGAGACCGATTATCTGCTCGGGGTCGTCAATGCGCATTTCGCACGGCCGGTCGGCCGCGAGAATATCGTCTGGACCTATTCCGGGGTCCGGCCGCTCTACGACGACCGCAGCAGCAACGTCTCTGCGGTGACGCGCGACTATGTCTTCGATATCGAGGGCGGAGAAGGGCAGGCGCCGCTCCTGTCGATCTTCGGCGGGAAGATCACGACCTACCGGCGTCTGGCCGAGCACGCGCTGGACAAGCTGTTGCCGCTTCGGGGGATCGCCGCGACCGCATGGACGGGTACGGCACCGCTGCCTGGCGGCGACATGCCCGGGGCGGATTTCGAAGCCTACCTGGCCGACTTCTCCCGGGAGCATGCCTGGCTGCCCGCCGCCCTGGCGCGGCGCTACGTGCGCGCCTACGGCACGCGCACGTCCAAGTTGCTGGGCGGCGCAACGAACATGAACGGGCTGGGTGCCGATCTCGGCGGCGGCCTCCATGAGGCCGAAGTGGACTATCTTCGCCGTGCCGAGTGGGCGGTGTCGGCCGAGGATATTCTGTGGCGCCGCTCCAAGCTCGGCCTGCACGTGCCGCCGGAGACCGTGGCGCGCCTCGCCGGATGGCTCGACGGACGGCGCTTCGACAGGACGCCGGTTCGGAGCGCCTGAACTTGGAAGCCTGAGTTCAAGACCTCAGTTCAGGGCGCCCGGCCGGCGGGGGTGACGACGACGTCGCGGAGGTCGGCGGTGCCGGGCGCCCAGTCCTCCGACGAAAAGTCGAAGACGGCGATAGTCGCCGTGGCGAACGATCGGATGGCCGGCTGGCCGCGACTCCTCGCCAGTGCCATGGCCAGCGAACCGATGCCCGGGTTGTGTGCGACCACCAAGACGGTCGCCGTGTCCGATGCTTCTGCACGAAGCAGGGCGAGAATCGTTTCCGCATCGGCATTGTAGAGGTCGGGTTCGGGCCGCATGTCCGGCGCCTCCGGCAGTTCCGCGGCCAGAGCGGCGAATGTCTGCTGCGTGCGTCGGGCGGTCGAGACGAGTGCGACGTCCGGGACGATGCCGCGCCGTGCCAGGGCCCGTCCGGCCGCCGTCGCCTGAACCAAGCCGCCCGGCGTCAGCACTCGATCGTGGTCGCCGCCCGACGAAGCAGGTGCCGCTTCGGCATGTCTCATCAGAAGCAAGGTTCGCATGGACCGGTTCGTCTCGTCGTCACATCCACCATGGTATAGCATGGGAAACAGCGTGCTTCATGCCGGAGGAACCGTGACTACGGCGCCCAAGACGAAGGCCAAGCCGGCCGAGGCCCGGCCGTCCGACAAGCTGATCAACCGGGAACTCTCCTGGCTCGCCTTCAACGAACGGGTTTTGGGCGAAGCGCGGAATCCGCGTCAGCCCCTGTTCGAGCGGCTGCGCTTCCTGTCGATCTCGGCGAGCAATCTCGACGAGTTCTACATGGTGCGCGTCGCCGGTCTGCGTGCCCAGGTCGAGGCGGGTGTCACGCTGCCCAGTGACGACGGCATGACGCCGGTGCAACAGCTCGCTGCGATCAAGGAGCGGACGAGCCGGCTGATGCAGGACCAGCAGGACTGCTGGAAGGACCTGACGCGCGAACTGCGCGCCGCGGGCGTCGCCGTTCTCGATCCCGAGGAATTGTCCTCCGAAGAGCGCGAGTGGCTGCGCTCGCGCTTCATGGAGGAGATATTCCCGGTTCTCACGCCGCTGGCGGTGGATCCGGCGCATCCCTTCCCGTTCATTCCGAACCGAGGCTTCTGCCTCGCACTGCAGCTTCGCCGTGCCGAAGACGGCAAGACGATGGACGCGCTGTTGCCGTTGCCGCTGCGCATCGAGCGCTTCGTGCGCCTGCCCGGCAACACCATCCGCTTTATCGCGCTCGAAGAACTGATCGGCATGTTCCTGGACCGGTTCTTCCCAGGCTTCGACGTGCTGGGAAAGGGCTATTTCCGGGTCATCCGCGACAGCGAGATGGAGATCGACGAAGAGGCGGAGGACTTGGTCCGCACCTTCGAGACCGCGCTGAAGCGGCGCAAGCGCGGCCATGTGGTGCGGCTGGCCGTCAACGGCTCGATGCCGGAGAGCCTGTTCCGCTATGTCGGGCGCGAACTCGATGCGATCGACGCCGACACGCTCGTGCTGAAGGGGCTGGTGGGGCTGGCCGACACTTCGCAGATCATCGTCAGCGAGCGCGCCGACCTGCTGTTCCCACCGTACAAGGCGCGGTTTCCGGAACGCATCCGCGATCACGGCGGCGACTGCTTCGCGGCGATCCGGGCGAAGGATTTCGTCGTCCATCACCCGTATGAGAGTTTCGACGCCGTCGTACGCTTCCTGCAGCAGGCGGCGCAGGATCCGAGCGTCATCGCCATCAAGCAGACGCTGTACCGCACCAGCAACGATTCGCCGATCGTCAAGGCGCTCATGGAAGCGGCCGAGGTGGGCAAGTCCGTGACGGCGCTTGTAGAACTGCGGGCGCGGTTCGACGAGGAGGCCAACATCCGCTGGGCGCGGGACCTGGAGCGCGCCGGCGTCCAGGTCGTCTATGGCTTCCTTGACCTGAAGACGCACGCCAAGGTGTCGCTGGTCGTGCGGCGCGAGGCCACCGGAATCCGCTCCTACGCGCATTACGGGACCGGCAACTATCATCCAGTGACCGCCAAGATTTACACCGACCTGTCCTTCTTCACCTGCGACCCGGCGCTCTGCCGGGATGCCGCGCGCATCTTCAACTACATGACCGGGTATGCGAAGCCGGAGACGCTGGAGCGGATCGCCGTCGCGCCGCTGACGCTGAAGTCGACGCTGCTGCGGCTGATCGGCGAAGAGATCGAGCATGCGAAGGCCGGCCGGCCCGCCGCCATCTGGGCGAAGCTGAACTCGCTGGTGGACGTCGAGATTATCGAATCATTGTATAGGGCCAGCCAAGCCGGCGTTCACGTCGAACTGATCATCCGCGGGATCTGCTGCCTTCGCCCGGGGATTCCAGGTGTTTCCGACAATATCCGGGTCAAGAGCATCGTCGGGCGGTTCCTCGAGCACGCCCGGATCGTGTGTTTCGGGGCGGGCCACGGCTTGCCTTCGCCGGACGCGAAAGTCTATCTCTCCTCTGCGGACTGGATGCCGCGCAACCTGCATCGGCGGGTGGAATCGCTGGTCCCGATCGAGAATGCGACCGTCCATCGTCAGGTTCTCGACCAGATCATGATCGCCAACCTGAAGGACGAGGCGCAGAGCTGGATACTCAACGCGGACGGCAGCTACGATCGGGTGAAGGCGGGGCCGGACGGCTTTTCCGCGCACCATTATTTCATGACCAATCCCAGCCTCTCCGGCCGTGGCAGCGCCCTGGAACGGGAGGGGCCTGCCCCGAGGCTCGTCCTGACCGAGAGCTGACGGGGGGCGGATGAGGGGAACACGCCGAGCCCCCGGCAAGGGCGAGCGCATCGCCGTCATCGACATCGGGTCGAACTCGATCCGTCTCGTCATCTTCGACAAGGCCGCGCGCGTCCTGCAGCAGGTCTTCAACGAGAAGGTCATGTGCGGCCTCGGCCGCGGCTTTGATGAAACGGGCCGGCTCAACGCCGATGGGGTTGTTCAGGCGCTGGAGAACCTGCCGCGTTTCGCGGCCGTCGCCCGTGCGATGGGCGCGCACCGCATCGAGGGTTTCGCCACGGCCGCCGCGCGCGAGGCATCCGACGGGCCGGCCTTTCTCGCCGAAGTCGAAGCACGCTGCGGCTTTTCCGTCCGGCTGCTCAGCGGCAACGAGGAGGCGCGCCTGTCGGCGCTAGGGGTCGTGTCCGGCATCATCGAGGCCGACGGCTTGGTCGGGGATCTGGGAGGCGGCAGTCTCGAACTGGTCGACGTGCGTGCCGGTGTCGTCGGTGCTGGCGAGACCGGACGTCAGACGACGCTGCCGCTCGGGCCCTTCCGCCTCATGCGCGAAGGCAAGCCGGAGGCGATGATCCAGTCTATCGACCGTCACCTCGATTCCGTGCCCTGGATCGACGAGGCGCGGGGCCGTGCGCTCTATCCGGTCGGCGGGACCTGGCGCACCTTCGCGCGCATTCACATGAACCACGTCAACTACCCGCTGCACGTCATTCACAACTATGCGCTGGATGCGCGTCAAACCGCCGATCTGGCCGGGATCCTCGCCCGGCTGGGCCGCAAGTCGCTGCAGCGGCTGAAGGGAGCGTCGAAGCGCCGGCTGGAGACGCTGCCGTACGGCGCGCTGGTGCTCGAGCGCCTGCTGCGGCGGGTGGAACCGAAAACGGTGGTCTTCTCGGCGTACGGCGTACGCGAGGGGGTGGTCTTCGACGGCCTCACCGGGCGCGAACGCGAATCGGACCCACTCCTGCTCGCCTGTGCCGATCCGGCACAGCATGGCGGCCGTTTTACCGCCGACGGAGATGTCCTGTTCGGGTGGATGGCGCCGCTGTTCGAGGGGCGGCCGGACGTCGTGTCACCGAGGCTTCGTCTGGCGGCATCGTGGCTGGCGGACACGGCCGGTCTCGATCACCCCGACTATCGCGGCGAACATGCCTTCTTCAAGGCGCTGCGCATGCCGGTTGTCGGCATCGACCATCCCGGCCGCGCCTTCCTGGCGCTGGCGCTGCTCGCCCGTTACGAGGGCAATGCGGATGCGCCGTTCGCCGGAACCGCCAAGGCCCTGGTGAGCCCAGAGGAACTGCGCGCGGCGGTGGTTACGGGGCTGGCGCTGCGCGTCGCCATGGCGGTCGCGGTCGGTGCGACGGAACTGCTCTTGCGAACGAAGCTGGTCACGGGGGCCGACAGCCTAGTACTCCTGGTTCCCGACGATCCGGGTTTCGGCGGCGAGGCGCTCCGGCGGCGGCTGCAGGCACTAGGCGAAGCGCTCGGTCTTCCCCGCACGGGTCTGGTTACTACCTGAGATTGTAGCGGACCGCTCAGGCTGGCGACGATGCAGGAAGCAACCGCCTGACGGCGACGGCACAGATGACGCCGATGCCGACGCCGATCACGTCCGCCACCGCATCGCCGACGCTCGCCGAGCGGCCGGGTACGAGGGACTGTAGCAGTTCGATCGCCGGACCGGCGATCACCACGCTCGCCAGGGGCCAGCCGAGGAAGCCCGGCGGGCGCCATGCGATCTTCGCGAGAAAGGCCAGGCCGGCGTAGGCGGCGAAATGCTGGATCTTGTCGGAGACCTCGATCTCCGGCATCTCCGCCGCGGGTGTCAGGGAGCCCACCACAACCACCAGGGCCGCGACCACGAAGGCGGCGCGCGCCAGGGTACGCAGCAGATCCCGCGACATCGCGTCAGGCCGTCTCGCCGCCGCCGTCCGCACCCGGCACCGGAACGACCTCCAGCCCACGCCCCTTGATCGCGAGGGCGACGCGGCCATGCTTCACCGCGAGCGCCGTCTCGCCGAAGACCTCGCGCCGCCAGCCGTGCAGTGCCGGCACGTCGGCATTGTCGTCCATGGCGATCGCTTCGAGATCGGCGGTGTTGGCCACGAGCTTGGGCGCGACCCCGTGCTGGTCGCAGCTCATCTTCAGGAGGACCTTCAGCAGCTCGACGACCGGCGTCAGACTGGACGGCAGGTCCACGCGGACGGCCGGCTTCGGCCGGTCGGCGGGTGCCACCGCAACGCCTTCGGCGATGGCGTCCAGAAGAGCCTTGCCGTGCCGGCCCTCGGCGAAGCCCTTCGGCAGGCCGCGGCTGCGTGCGAGCGCCTCGGGCGTCTTCGGCGCCTGGGCCGCGATGTCCAGAAGGGTATCGTCGCGTAGCACCCAGTTGCGCGGGCTGTTGCGCTGCTGTGCCTCGCGCTCGCGCCAGGCTGCGACCGCCTGAAGCACCGCGAGGAACCGTGGATTGTCGGTGCGCGGCCGAAGCCTTCGCCACGCGTTCTGCGGGTCGAGGTCGTAGGTGCCGTCGGCCACGAGCACGGCGTCCTCCTCCTCGACCCAAGCCGTCCTGCCTTCCCGGTCCAGCCGTTCCCGCAGCTTGATGTAGACGTCGCGCAGATGCGTGACGTCCGCCAGTGCGTAGGCCAGCTGTGGTGGCGTGAGCGGGCGGTTGGCCCAGTTGGTGAAGCGCGACATCTTATCGACGCGGCGGCCCGTCAGCGAGACGACCAAGGTTTCGTAGCCGACCGATTCGCCATAGCCGCACACCATGGCTGCGATCTGCGTGTCGAACACCGGCCGGGGCATGACCTTGCCCTGGTGCAGGAAGATCTCGATGTCCTGCCGCGCGGCGTGGAACACCTTGAGGACGGACTGGTTCGCCATCAGGTCGTAGACGGGCTGGAGGTCCAGCTCCGGCGCGAGAGGATCCACGGCCGCATGGCTGTCCGGTCCGGCGAGCTGCACCAGACAGAGCTTCGGCCAGTACGTGCTCTCGCGCATGAACTCGGTATCGACCGTGACGAAATCTGCGCCGGCGAGTTTCCCGCAGAAGTCTTCGAGTTCGGACTGTTCGGTTATGAGTGTCATCGCGCGCGGCTATACACGATGACGGCGTTGCGGCAAAGCACCCCGCACGTGAAGCGATGCAATTCGCTTCGATTTCCCGGCGGTTGCGGGTAATTTCGCGTCATGTCGTCCAGATTCAGCCGTCGCTGGGCCTCCGCGCTCGGCCTGATCGCCATCCTGTCCTTCTCCGCGGCGCCACCGGCGTTCGCGGCCGGTTCGGGGGCGGCACCCCCAGAAGACACTGCCGCAAGTCAGGTCGCCCGGTTCGGCTTCGCGGACGCGGAAGTCGGCTACGTCCTGCGCGACCTCAAGACGGGTGCGACGCTCGCGGCACATCTTCCCGACGAGGCATTCATCCCCGCGTCGGTCACGAAGGTCGGCACGGCCGTGGCCGCGTTGGAGATCCTCGGCGCCGAGTACCGCTTCGCGACGCGCCTGCTGATCGACGGAGCCGTCGAAGGCGAAACGCTGCGCGGGAACGTCTATCTCCAGGGCGGCGGCGACCCGCTGCTCGACAACGGCGCGCTTCGGCATCTGGCGCAATCCCTGCTCTCGGCGGGGATCAGGCGGGTCACGGGCCGGCTCGTCTATGACGAAACGGGACTGCCGGCCTACAATCGGATCGATGCGCTGCAGCCGGATGCGGCCTCTTACAATCCCGGCATCAGTGCGCTGTCGCTGAACTTCAATCGCGTCGAGTTGCAGTGGCATCGCCAAAAGGACGACAGCTTCAGCGCGGTGACGAACGCGATTTCGGACGGCCTCGTCATCCCCGTGGAGAGCTTCGCCTACGGTGCAGCCGATGCCACCCTCCCGGGTGGCGCACCGTTCATGCGGAGCAATGGGTCGATCGGCAGCGACAGCGAGGAGGCGGATTGGGTCTTCGACCCGTCGCTCGCCGACAAGGGCTATGCATGGCTGCCGGTGCATGAGGCCGGCGTCACCACCGCACGCGTATTCCGCAGCATCGCCCAAGGCGTGGGCGTGACCTTGCCCGAGCCCGAGGCGGGCATCACCCCCGCGACCGCACGCCTCGCGGACGTGAACGAGAGCCGGCCGGTCCCGGAGATCCTCCGCCTTCTGCTCAAGCACAGCAACAACCTGACGGCGGAGCTGATCGGCCTCAGTACCGCGCGGGCCATGGCGGGCCATCCCCTGCCGCTGGATCAGGCGAGCGCCGAAGTCGGACGCTGGTATGCGGGCCTGCTGCCGGGTGCCGGATGGGTGAGCTACGCGCCGCTGAACTTCTCCGGACTGACGTCGGCCGGTCGCGTGACGCCGAACCATATCGCCGCCATCCTGGGGAGAGGGGCTCAGGCCACCTATGGCGGGGTTAGCCTCGTGGACCTCATGCCGGCGCGGTCGGTCGAGGTAGTCGAAGAGGTGCAGGTCCGCACGAAGGCGACCAAGAAGAAGAAGTCGCGCCTGACCACGGTGAGCCGTTCGAAGAAGATCGGCACGAGCTACGCTAAGACCGGCACGATGGCGTATGTCCGCGGCCTCGCAGGGTATCTGGACACGGCGTCGGGCCGGCGTCTGGTTTTCGCCGTCTTCGTGAACGACCCTGCGGAGCGCGCCGCTCTGGACGCCTCGCCGGCGGTGCGGTCGCCTGTGCCGCCGCCGGGCAGCCGCCGCTGGCTCGGCCGCGCACGTGGCCTGGAGCAGGCGCTGTTGCGGGATTGGGCGAAGCGGTACTGATAGCCGTGGTGGGCCGGACGACGATCCCGCGGGCTTAAGATGCTCTAACTCTCGACCGCCAGACAGTCGCGCTTGCGTTGTTCGAGGGCGGCGCAGGCCGCCTTCGCCGCGTCGCGGGTGACGCCGACGACCCGAGCCCGATAGAGGGTGCGGCCGTCCTGGCCCACCATCGAGAAGGCACCCGGCTTCGCATCCCCGGGCAGGCGCGGCAACAGCTTCGCCGCTTCCTTCGCGATCCGCTGCGCATTCCCCCGGTCGGAGAACACACCGACCTGGATGGCCCAGCGCCCGCCGCCCGTTTCGAGGTCGCCCGCGCCGTCGTCGGAGTGGGCCGGTTGTATCGCGGCGGCACTCGACAGGGCCGCTGTCGACGAACGCGCCGCGGTGGCGATCGAAGCGACAGGAATCGCCGCCGGCGAAGACGGCGCGGGGCCGCCGGCGACCGCCCAGTCGAATCCCCGGTCCAGCAGGTCGGCGGTGTGGCGGTCGCGTGATCCTGCGCTCTCGCCGCCCAGGACGACCGCAATCAGACGACGCCCGTTGCGTTCCGCCGATGCCGCCAGGTTGAAACCGGAGGCGCGGATGTAGCCGGTCTTGATGCCATCGGCACCCGGATAGAATTGCAGCAGCCGGTTGTGCGACTGGTACACCTTGCCGCCGTGCTCGAAGCTGCCGGTCGAGAAGTAGTGGTAGTGCTTCCGATGGCCGTAGATCAGCGCTCGCGAGAGGATCGCCATGTCCAGCGCCGTCGTCACCTGGAGATCGTCCGGCAGCCCGGAGGCATTCCGGAAAACGGTGTCCTTCATGCCCAGTTCGCGAGCCTTCGCGGTCATCATCGCCGCGAAGGAGTATTCCGTCCCCCCGAGGGCCTCGGCGAGAACGACCGCGACATCGTTAGCGGACTTGGTCGTGAGCGCGCGGATCGCGTCGACGACGCGGATCATTTCCCCCGGGCGCAACCCGAGCTTGGATGGAGGCTGTGCCGCGGCGCGCGAAGACACCGGCAGGAGGCGGTCGGTCCTCAACGACTTGGCGTCCAGCGCGTCGAACGTGAGATAGAGGGTCATCATCTTCGTCAGCGACGCGGGGTAGGTCACCACGTCGGCGTTCGTGCTGTCGATGATGCTGCCGCTTTCCGCGTCCATAACCACGGATGCGTATTGTGCGGCCCCGGCCGCCCCGACGGTGATCAGCATGAGCCCGACCGCGGCTGTCATTGCCGCCGCTGCCGTGCGGAACCTGGAGATTGCGCGGCCGATCAGAGCGGGCCGCGGACCGATCGGCGTCTCCGTCACAGAGTCGGCAGTCACGATCCCTCCGTCGTCCATCTTCTGGCGCTGCGCCGATCACGGAAGACGTCCGCAATCGGACATCTCGCGCTTAGATCATGAGGTTCTGTGGCAAGCAATGCCCCTTATCCGTTGAAAAGAGGTAAATCTTGAATGTGTGTCATGACGGACTCACCATCATGGACGCGCCGGTCTCCCGGGATTGACGGCCCGGCCGGCGTGGCGGCGCAGATTGGGGCCGGAGGCGCCCTTTTCTCCGGGCATGCACAGGCCCACTATCTCTGTGGTAACATCACGTCCGATGTCGGGGCGGCGAACGGTGCGGTGGCCGAGGCGATGAGCGACGACGACAGACAGAATGGCGGTCGGAAGGGCGATGGCCCGGCCACAGGTGTCGTCGTCAAGGCGAAGCCGAAGACCAAGAAGCCGTCGATGTACAAGGTGTTGATGCTGAACGACGACTACACTCCCATGGAGTTCGTCGTTCATGTTCTCGAAGCTTTCTTCCATAAGAATCGAGAGGAAGCGACGCGCATCATGCTTCATGTCCACAGACGCGGTCTGGGCGTCTGCGGCGTCTATACCTACGAAGTGGCGGAAACGAAAGTGGCGCAGGTGGTCGATTTCGCCCGGCGCCATGAACATCCGCTGCAGCTGACCCTTGAGAAAGAGTAGCCCCGGATGCTGTCTCGGAATCTCGAACAGACTCTGCATCGCGCCCTCGCTTTCGCGTCGGCTCGGCGACACGAGTATGCGACGCTGGAGCATCTGCTGCTGGCGCTCACCGAGGATCAGGAGTGCGTCGCGGTCCTTCGCGCTTGCGGGCTCGACCTCGAAAAGCTCCGCGCGGAGCTCGTGGAATACCTGGACACCGAACTCGAGACGCTTGCGGTCAATCGCGGGGAAGATCCGAAGCCGACCGCCGGCTTTCAGCGCGTCCTTCAGCGGGCCGCCATCCACGTCCAGTCGTCGGGCCGGCAGGAAGTTACCGGCGCAAATGTTCTCGTAGCCCTGTTCTCGGAACGTGAGAGCCACGCGGTCTTCTTCTTGCAAGAGCAGGAGATGACCCGCCTGGATGCGGTCAACTATATCTCGCACGGCATCGCCAAGGTGCCGGGCCGGTCGGAGGAGCGTCGCGTGCGTGGCAGCGGTCCCGATGAGGCGCCGGGTTCCGGCGAGAGTCAGCCCTCCGCGAAGAAGGGTAACGACGCGCTCGAGGCGTATTGCGTCGACCTGAACGCGAAGGCGAAGAAGGGAATGATCGATCCGTTGATCGGCCGCGACGCGGAGGTCGAGCGGACGATCCAGATCCTGTGTCGCCGTACGAAGAACAACCCGCTCTACGTGGGTGACCCCGGCGTCGGCAAGACAGCGATCGCCGAAGGGCTGGCACGCAAGATCGTGGCGGGCGAGGTGCCGGACGTCCTTTCGGGCGCCACCATCTTCTCGCTCGACATGGGCGCGCTGCTGGCGGGGACGCGGTACCGCGGCGACTTCGAGGAACGGCTGAAGGCGGTCCTGCACGAACTGGACGCGCACAAGGATGCCGTTCTGTTCATCGACGAGATCCACACGGTCATCGGCGCGGGTGCGACGAGCGGCGGATCAATGGACGCGTCGAACCTGCTGAAGCCTGCCCTGGCCAGCGGCAACCTGCGCTGCATCGGATCGACGACCTATAAGGAATACCGGAACTATTTCGAGAAGGATCGGGCCCTCGTTCGGCGCTTCCAGAAGATCGACGTGCACGAGCCGTCGATGGAGGACGCGACCAAGATCCTGATGGGCCTGAAGCCTTATTACGAGAAGCACCACAACGTCCGGTACACGAACGACGCGATCCGGACGGCGGTCGAGCTGTCGGCACGCTACATCGGCGACCGCAAGCTGCCGGACAAGGCGATCGACGTGATCGACGAGGTCGGTGCGGCGCAGTTGCTGCTGCCGGCGTCGCGGCGGAAGAAGACGATCAACGTCCGCGACGTCGAGGCGATCGTGGCGAAGATCGCGCGCATTCCCCCGAAGAGCGTGTCGCGGGACGACCGGACCGTGCTGCAGAACCTCGAGCGTGACCTGCTGAACGTCGTGTTCGGCCAGGATCAGGCGGTCACCGCGCTGGCGAGCGCCATCAAGCTGTCGCGTGCCGGTCTCCGCGAGCCGGAGAAGCCGATCGGGTGCTACCTGTTCTCCGGCCCGACGGGCGTCGGCAAGACCGAGGCGGCACGCCAGCTGGCGCATTGCCTGGGGGTCGAACTGGTCCGTTTCGACATGTCGGAATACATGGAGCGGCACTCGGTCTCCCGTCTGATCGGTGCGCCGCCGGGCTATGTCGGCTTCGACCAAGGCGGCCTGTTGACCGATGCCGTCGACAAGAACCCGCACGTCGTCCTTCTGTTGGACGAGATCGAGAAGGCGCACCCGGACGTTTTCAACATCCTCCTGCAGATCATGGACTACGGGAAGCTGACGGATCACAACGGCAAGAATGTCGATTTCCGCAACATCGTCCTGATCATGACGACGAATGCCGGTGCGGCTGACATGGCGAAAGCGGCGATCGGGTTCGGTCGAGAGGCGCGTGTCGGCGAGGACGAGGAGGCGGTCAACCGCCTGTTCACGCCCGAGTTCCGCAATCGACTCGACGCCGTGATCCCGTTCCGACACCTGCCGCAGGAGGTCGTGCACCGGGTCGTCGACAAGTTCGTCATGCAGCTGGAGGCTCAACTCGCCGACCGGAGCGTCATGATCGAACTCACCGACGAGGCGCGCCAGTGGCTGTCCCGTAAGGGCTACACGCCCGCATACGGTGCGCGCCCGCTCGGCCGGATCATCCAGGAGCACGTCAAGAAGCCGCTGGCCGAAGAGCTGCTTTTCGGGCGGCTGACGAAGGGCGGCACGGTGCGCGTCGCGGTCGCCGCCGACGAGGACAAGCTGACGTTCGAGTATGTCGACGGATCCGCCGCCCCGCGTCCGCCACGGGCGACCAAGGGAAAAGAACCGGCGCTCGTCGAGTAGCGCCGGGTCAGGGTGCCGGGCGATCTCGCCCGGTTGGTTGGCAAGGCTCTCCGGGCTGGCAGCCTGCCTGCTCGGAGCCGCACCAGTGGCCGCAGCCGACCTGCCGGCCGTCGTGGCGGATGCGGCGACTGGCAACGTCCTTTATGCGGCGCGACCGCTCGACCCCTGGCGTCCCGCGTCGCTCACCAAACTGATGACGCTTTACCTCGTTTTCGAGGCGCTCGATGCGGGCGATCTCGGCGGCGAGGAGAGTTTGCCTGTCTCCGGCCGCGCTGCCGCGCAGCCGCCGACGAAACTCGGACTGGCCGCCGGCTCCGAGATTGCCGTGGACGACGCCGTCAGTGCGCTGATCGTGAGATCTGCGAACGACGTTGCCGTGGTGCTCGCCGAGGCAATTGCCGGCGATGAGGCGACCTTCGCCGCGTTGATGACGTTCCGGGCACGTGATCTCGGGATGGGCCGGACGAGCTTCGCCAATGCCAGCGGACTTCCCCACGCCGGCAATGTCACCGACGCCCGGGACATGGCAATCCTGGCGCGCGCCCTCCTGCAGCACTTTCCCGAGCAGGCGGACCGGTTCGCCATGCTCGGTATGTCCCACGGTGGGCGGATGCTGCCCAGCTACAACGGATTGCTGACCGCCTACGCCGGTGCTGACGGTATGAAGACCGGCTTCACCTGTGCCTCGGGCTACAACCTCGTGGGAACGGCGACGCGCGACGGGCGGCGCCTGATCGGCGTCGTGCTCGGAGCGACGAGCCGCGGCGCGCGGCTCGCCGCGATGCGCAATCTCCTCGACCGCGCGTTCGTCGACGGGCGCGCGGATGGGCCGCTCGCCGATCTGACGGGCCCCGCGCCTGCGACGGAACCGCCGGTGGTCATACCCCCCGCGGCATGCGGCCCCGCCGCGGAAGAGGAGATCCTGTTGACGGGCAGGTCAGCCCCCGCCGCACGCGCCGGCATCGGCGGCTGGGGCCTCACCTTGGGCATCCTGTCCGACAAGGCTGCTGCGCAAGGTCTGGTTGCCAGCGCCAGGAAGCGGATTGAACCGGCGATCACCGGCGGCAAGCCCGTCCTGATCGAACGCCGCGCCGCAGGGATCACGCGGTATTCGGCACTTCTCACCAACCTGTCGCAACAGCAGGCCGTCAGCGCGTGCCGGACCCTACGAGCGGCCAACGCCTATTGCGTCACACTCGGCCCCGAAGCGCTGAAGAACGCGCGGGCGATGTGGTGGTGAAGGAACCCGCCACTGCACCCGCCGCCGGGCAGATCAGCCGGGCAGGTTCGCGGCGATGCTGTAGATGTCCTCGGGCCGCGCGACGAGGTCGTAGAAGATCTTCCCGCACACCGCGAGCACCATGACGGCCAGCAGGAAGCGGAACTGTTCGGCCGGAAGGCGACCGCCCATCCGCGCGCCGATCTGCACGCCGAGCACCGAGCCGACCAGCAGGATGAGGGCGAGCAGGACGTCGACCGTCTGCGTGGCCATCGCCTGGAGGAAGGTGACGTTCGCCGTGACGAACAGGATCTGGAAGAGGGAGGTTCCGGCCACCACGGAGGTGGGCATTCCGATCAGGTAGATCATGGCCGGCACCATGATGAAGCCGCCGCCGACACCCATGATCGCCGCCAGCAGGCCGACCACGAAGCCTACTCCGAGCGGCATGAAGACGCTGATGTAAAGGCGCGAGCGCGGAAAGCGCATCTTCAGCGGCAGGCCGTGCAGCCAGATGTGCGTGTGTAGCTTGCGCCGCCGCCCGCCCGGCCGCCGCCGCTTGAGGATGGCGTTCAGGCTCTCGACGAACATGATGGCGCCGATCGAGCCTAGCATGATGATGTAGCAGAGCTGCACGACCAGATCGACTTGGCCCGCCTGCCGCAGAAGGTCGAACACCACCACGCCCAGGCCGGATCCGGCGATGCCCCCCGCAAGCAGTACCCCTCCCATGCGGAAGTCGATCGTCTTGCGTCGCCAGTGCGCCAGGACGCCGGCGATGGACGTGCCTACCAGCTGGTTGGCGGAACTGGCCACCGCCACCGGTGGCGGCACCCCCAGGAAGATGAGTATCGGCGTGAGCAGGAATCCCCCGCCGACCCCGAACAGGCCGGAAAGGAAGCCGATCGCCCAGCCGAGGCCCAGGAGAACGATCACGTTCTCCGAGATCTCCGCGATGGGTAGATAGATCTGCATGCGCCCCCGGCCTTCGGTCCGCCTCCGCCGTCAGGGCCGGAGTAGGCCGATCATATCGTGCACCTCGCGCAGGTGTCGCTCCGCAATGGCGTTCGCGGCCTCGGCCCCGCGTCGAAGAATGCCGTCGACATAGGCGGGATCGGCAACCAGCCGCTTCATCTCGCTGCCGATCGGACCGAGCGTGTCGACGGCGACCTCGGCGAGCGACTGCTTGAACTCGGCGAAGCCGCGGCCGCCATGCTCGGCCAGGACCGCCGCGCGATCCCGTCCGGTCAGGGCGCCGTAGATGCCGACGAGGTTGGCTGCCTCCGGGCGGCCTTCGAGACCCGACGTGTCGCTCGGCAGCGGCTCCGGGTCCGTCTTGGCACGGCGGATCTTCAGCGCGACGGTGTCGGCGTCGTCGGTCATGTTGATGCGCGAATATTCGGATGGATCCGACTTGCTCATCTTCGCGGTGCCGTCGCGCAGGCTCATGACGCGCGCCGCGGTGCCCATGATCTGTGGCTCGGGCAGGGGGAAATACTCCTGGCCGTACATGCGGTTGAAGGCGCCCGCGATGTCGCGCGCCAGTTCGAGATGCTGTTTCTGGTCCTCGCCGACCGGAACGTGGGTGGCCTTGTAGAGCAGGATGTCGGCCGCCATGAGCACGGGGTAGCCGAAGAGACCGAGCGAAGCGTTGTCGCGCTGCTTGCCGGCCTTCTCCTTGAACTGGGTCATCCGGTTCAGCCAGCCGATCGGCGTGATGCAGCCGAGCAGCCAGGAGAGCTGGCTGTGCCCGGCGACCGCCGACTGGTTGAAGATCACGCAGCGTTCGGGATCGATCCCGGCAGCGATGTAGGCCGCCGTGACTTCGCGCGTCGATCGGCGGAGTTCCTCGGGGTTCTGCGGAACCGTGATCGCGTGCAGATCGACGATGCAGAAGATGCAGTCATAGTCCTTCTGCAGCTGTACCCAGTTGCGGATCGCGCCGAGATAATTGCCCAGATGCAGGTTCCCGGTCGGTTGGACGCCCGAGAAGATGCGATTCATGACGCGCTCCGGATGGGGGTACACAGCTCGTGCGGTGTTATCCCCGCCATGCCCCATCAAATCAAGCGCGCCGCCCGGTTCCGGCAAGCCCGGGGCGCAGAAATCAGGATGGACGACGTCGCCGGAGATGGTCCCGAAGCTCCCGAAAATCCACCGCGCCCAGCACGTGCGCAGCGGCGAAGAAGAAGACGGCACCGCCCGCACATACCGCGGCAAGGATGCCGGCGCCGAGCGCGCTGCCGCCATGCATTGTCGAAGTCATCGGCCAGGCGACCGCCGCGAGTGCCGCCGACATCGCCAGCGAGGCGGCCGCGAGCCGCGGCACCGCGCGGAGCAGGCGCCGGTCGGCCGTCAGAAAACCGCGCCGGTTCAGTCCGACTGCGAGCCAGCCGGCGTTGATCCACGATGCGAGGGAGGTCGCCATCGCGAGACCGACATGCTCGAATGGAAAGACGAGCATGATCGAGAGGAGGATGTTCGCCGCCATGGTCCAGGCCGCGACGATGACTGGGGTGCGCGTGTCTTCGCGGGCGAAGAACGCCGGTGCGAGGACCTTCACGAGAACGAAGGCGGGCAACCCGACGGCGTAGGCGGCGAGGGTCCAAGCCGTCTCGGCGGTGTCGGCCAGCGTGAAGGCGCCCCGCTCGAACAGGACGCTGACGATCGGGCCCGCCAGGATGAGGAGTGCCGCACTTGCGGGCAGGGTCAGCAGCAGGGCGACCTCGATCGCGCGATTCGTCGTATGCCCCGCCGCATCGAGGTCGCTGCCGCGAAGCTCGCGGGCGAGGCGGGGCAGCAGCGCGGTTCCGATCGCGATGCCGATGACCCCGAGCGGCAACTGATACAGGCGGTCGGCATAGTAGAGATAAGCCACGGCGCCGGTCGGCAGCAGCGACGCGATCATGGTGCCGACCAGGAGGTTCACCTGCATCACGCCGGCACCGAGGGCTCCGGGGGCGATCAGGACGAGCAGCCGTTTGATCTGCGGCGTGATCCGGGGCAGGGTCGGCCGCAGCGACATGCCGGCATTGCGCATGGCGACGGCCAGGAGAAGGCACTGTCCGATCCCCGCTACCGCGACGCCCCACGAAAGGGCATGTCCGGGGCTGCCGGTCAGATCGGTGAGGAAGAGCAGCGCCGCGATCATGCAGATGTTCAGCACGATCGGCGCCGCCGCCGCCGCACCGAAGCGGTAGAGCCCGTTCAGGACGCCCGCCATCAGGGCCATCGCGGCCGTGAAAAGCAGATAGGGGAACGTGATGCGCGAGAACTCGACGGCCTGGGCGAGCTTGCCCGGATCGTCCGCGAAGCCCGGGGCCAGCGTCAGGACCAGCCATGGCATCGCCAGCTCGGCGACCACCGTGAGGACGAGGAGAATCGTGACCAGTACCGCCAGCGCCTGTTCGGCAAAACGCCTGGCGGCATCGGTGCCCTCCGCTTCGAGCGTCCGCGCGAACAGCGGTACGAAGGCGGCGGAGAAGGCTCCCTCGGCGAACAGCCGCCGGAAGAGGTTCGGCAGCCGGAACGCGACGAAGAAGGCGTCGGCCATGGGACCAGCGCCGAGCAACGCTGCAGTGATGAGGTCGCGGACGAGGCCTAGGACCCGGCTGGCGAGCGTGTAGCCGCCGACGGTGAAAATGGAACGGACGAGAGACACGCCGATTCAGGCGTCGGAGAAGCGAAGGCAGGCAGGTCTTCCTGCCATCATCGAACGCCCGGTCATGCGCGGCCCTTGCGCCGCGACGCAGGGGGAGGTGCACCTCGTATCCGGCGTTTGACCGAAGAGCGGTGCCGTGTCGGCTTTATCGGCCCCTGCTTCTCCTTCGCAGCGGCCGGATCGGCCATCGCCTGAAGCAAGGCTTCGCGCAGCTGGCGCAGCTTTCCTTCGTGCTCGATCTTCAGGCCGAACACGTCCTTAACATAGAAGACGTCGATCGCCGTTTCGCCGAAGGTGGCGATGCGGGCGGTGGCGATCTGCGCGCCGGCGCCGCTCAGGGCGCGGGTGACGTCGTAGAGGAAGCCGGAGCGGTCTCTGCCGTTCAGTTCGATAAGCGTGTGCGTGGCGCTTGCGCGGTTGTCGATCAGCACCCTCGGCTGCACCGTGAACACACTCGTCCGACTAGGCCAGGACGGCTGTCTGCGCAGTTCCTTGCGCAGATCGATCCTGCCGGCCAATGCGTCGCGGATCCTGTGCTCCAGCCGCTCCAGCCGCTCGGGCCGGTCATAGGCCTGCCCGTCGTCCGACTGGATCCAGAAGGTATCGACCGCGAGGCCGCTGCCCAGGGTGAAGATCCGGGCGTCGACGATGTTGCCGCCGGTCAGGGCTATGGCCCCGGCGATGCGCGAGAAGAGACCGGGATGGTCGGGCGTGCAGATGCTGATCTCGGTCGCGTCGCGGTCGCTGGCGACACGCGCTTCGACGACCAGCGGAGGGGTCGCCTTCTGGGTGCTCTCGACCAGACGCGCCTGGCGCGCCAGGGTCTCCGGATCGGCACTCAACCAGTAATAGGGCGGAGCCTCGGCCGCGTAGCGCTCGAAGGTGGCGTCGTCCCATTCGGGAAGCAGTTTGCGCACCGCAGCGAGCACCGGCGCCACGCGCGCCTGTCGGGGTTCGGCGTCGACGCCGCCGGACAGCTGCTCTTCGGCACGGAAGTACAGGCTGCGCAGCAGCGTCGCCTTCCAGTTGTTCCAGATGTCGGGCCCGACAGCACGGATGTCCGCGACGGTCAGAACCAGCAGGAGCCTCAGCCGTTCCGGCGAGCGGACTGCGGCGACGAAATCGCGAATCGTCTGCGGATCGTTCAAGTCCCGCTTGAAGGCGGTGTTACTCATCAGCAGGTGGTGGCGGACCAGCCAGGCGACCGTCTCGGTCTCCTCGGGCGTGAGGCCGAGCCGCGGGCAGAGATCTTGCGCCACCTTCGCACCGAGCACCGAGTGGTCGCCGCCGCGCCCTTTGGCGATGTCGTGCAGGAAGGTCGCCACGTAGAGAGCACGGCGCGAGACGATCTTGCCGACGACGTCGCTGGCGGCGGGGGCGCTGTCGCGGAGTTCGCCCTTCTCGATGCGGTTGAGGATGCCGATCGCCCGGATCGTGTGCTCGTCGACCGTGTAGGTGTGGTACATGTCGTACTGCATCTGCGCGACGACCCGCCCGAACGCCGGGATGAAGCGGGCCAGCACACCCGCCTCGCTGAGCCGCCGCAGCGCCGTCTCGGGATCGTCCGACGAGGTCAGCATCTCCACGAAGAGACGGTTCGCCTCCTCGTTTTCCCGCAACGTTCCATCGACTAGGCGCAGGTTCCGCGTGACCAGCCGCAGCGCGTGGGGATGGATGTCGTAGTTCCGCGCCTGGGCCGTATGGAAGAGCCGCAGCAGGTTGACCGGATCGGCCTTGAAACCGTCCGGATCGCGGATGTTGAGGCGCCCGGCTTCCGCCTGGAAGGCGCCGATGTTGCGCCCCCGAGGCAGGATCCGGGAAAGATCGAACCGTGGCTTGCGCTTGTGCTCGGCTTCGAGGGCGGCGCAGAAGATGCGCGTCAGGTCGCCCACGTCCTTGGCGGTCAGATAATAGTGCTTCATGAACCGCTCGACGCCGCGCGTTCCGGCACGGTCCGTGTAGCCCATGCGCGCGCCGATCTCGATCTGCATGTCGAAGGTCAGCCGATCCTCCGGCCTGTCGGTGAGATAGTGCAGATGACAGCGCACGGTCGAAAGGAACTCTTCCGCCTTCTCGAAGCGTCGCAGTTCCGCGCGGGTCAGGACGCAACGTCCTGCGAGGTCGGCGACATCCTCGACCTGATAGAGGTACTTGGCAATCCAGTAGAGGGTGTGCAGATCGCGCAGTCCTCCCTTGCCATCCTTGACGTTGGGCTCCAGCACGTAACGCGAATCGCCGAGGCGGCGGTGCCGCTGGTCGCGTTCGGCGAGCTTCGCCTCGAGGAATGCCGGGCCCGTTCCCTGGACCAACTCCGACAGGAACCGCCGCCGCAGATCCTCGTAGAGCACAGGCTCGCCCCAGATCCAGCGCGACTCCAGCAGGCTGGTGGCGATCGTCGTATCGTCGCGGGCGAGGCGGAGACATTCCTCCACGGTGCGCGTGGCGTGCCCCACCTTCAGGCCCGTGTCCCAGAGCATGTAGAGGACGTACTCGACCACCTGCTCGCTACGAGGCGTCTTCTTGTAGGGCAGCAGGAAAAGCAGGTCGATGTCGGACCATGGCGCGAGTTCGCCTCGGCCATAACCGCCGACCGCCGCGACGCAAATGCGGTCCCCCGTCGTCGGATTCGGTGCCGGGAAGACATAGGTCATCGCATAATCGAGCAGGTCGCGCAGCAACTGGTCGATCAGGTCGGCATTGGCGGCCATCGTGTGATGGACGGGAGCACCCGCCTCGAACGCAGCGCGGATCTGGCGGCGTCCGTCCGCCAACGTCTGCTTGACCTCTTCGAGCACGCGCGCCCGGGTCTGGGGCGTCGACGGGTCGTCGCCGGTGGCACTGCCGGCAATCGCCGACAGGAGGCTTATGGGCGCGAGACCCAACTCGCGGACCGCTGTGTCCATAACGCGTTCCTCATGGCGGGACGTCGATCGTCCGCGCCCGCTCTTGTTCGGGATAACATGGGATCGTTAACGGGACACGACGAGAGCGGACCGATCGAAATGGGAGGAAGGCGTGGCGATCCGGCGAGCCCTAGGCGGCGCGCAACCGACGCCCGGGCGGTGTTTCTATCGTGATAGGCTCCTTCGACGGCGGGGCCCGGAAGGGTTCGATGATGGATCTGAAGGACGATGACCCACTTGTCGGCAAAGAGCTTATTCGGGTCCAGATTGAGCGCTATGAAGTCCACCTCATGTTTGAGCGGCAATCAGTTCAGTTATGGGGTGCGTTTCGGCTGAGAGATGGTTCGGGAGTGATTTCAGAAATTGACCCGTCGAACCGAACCGGTGATCTGCGCGCGCTGTGGGAAATAATTGGTGACAAGGTGCGTGAGCTATTTTTCGCGAACTATGTACGGATGTGTACAGGGATAGTAATGATTGAGATAGATCATGGATATATAGGGGGGCGTATTTTGAATTTCGAGGAGTTGTTGGGCGCGTGTATCTTGGATGAATTTTAAATTATTCATGTAATGCGCGATTCGGATGCGGGTGTGTTTTATTTTGCGGAAGAGAAGTCATCGCGGGCGAGGGCGAGGCGCGAAGATCCGGATCCTAAGACGTTGAAGATCGAACACCTGCTTCTCCTACCAGAAAAGCCCCGACGGCCCGCCGAAGTGCCCGCCGCTCTAGGCTTACGGCTTGATCCTTGCTACGCCGCGCGTTCCAATGCGCCTCCGCCAGCAGGGATACACAGACATGCCGGACAGTGGCCTGACCAACTCGAAGATCGTCGCCGCCTATCGCGAGCGCACGCCGCGTTCCGCGGAACTCGCGGCCCGTGCGCAGGAGCTTTTCCCTAGCGGCATCACGCATGACGGGCGTTATCAGCTGCCCTACGGCATCTATGTCGATCATGCCGCCGGGGCGCGGAAGTGGGACGTCGACGGCAACGAGTATGTCGACTATTTCGGCGGCCACGGCGCCCTGCTGCTCGGCCACAATCACCCCGAGGTGATGGCCGCCGTCCATGCGACCATCGACAAGGGTACCCATTTCGGTGCGAATCACGAAGGCGAGGTCCTCTGGGGCGAGGCCGTGCGACGCATGGTGCCGTCCGCCGAACGCGTGCGCTTCACCTCGTCGGGAACCGAAGCGACGCATATGGCGCTGCGCTTGGCCCGCGCCTTCACCGGCCGACGCAAGGTGATCCGCCTGCGCACGCATTTCCACGGCTGGCACGACCACATGACGTCGGGGATGAGCAATCACTTCGACGGCTCCGCCACCGTCGGTGTGCTGGCCGGGGTGGCCGAGGGGGTCGTGCTGGTCGATCCGGGCGACACGGCTCAGGTCGAAGCGGCGATGGCGGCCGGCGATGCCGCCGCGATGATCTTCGAGCCGACGGGAGCCTCCTTCGGCATGGTGCCGCTGGCGCCGGACTATCTGCATGCGGTGCGTGAGATGGCGACCCGGCATGGCGTCGTCCTGATTTTCGACGAGGTGGTCACCGGCTTCCGGGTCTCGCCGGGCGGCGCACAGCAGGAATATGGCGTCACCCCGGATCTCACGACCCTCGCGAAGATCCTGGCCGGCGGCCTGCCCGGCGGCGCGCTGGTCGGGCGGCACGACATTCTCGACTTCCTCGACTTCGCGGTGTCGAAGGCGGCCGGACGAGAGAAGGTGCAGCATCAGGGCACGTTCAATGCGAACCCGGCATCCGCGGCCGCCGGTATCGCGACCCTGAAACTGATCGAGACAACGGACGCCTGCGCGCGCGCCAATGCCTATGGTGCGGCATTGCGGGACGGGCTCAACGCCGTGTTCGCCGCCGAGCGGGTGGGTTGGGCTGCCTACGGCACCTTCTCCGGCTTCCACGTCTTCACCAACCCGAAGCGCCGCGAAATCGTCCCTGGCTCCTTCGATCCCGCGGACTTCTCATTCGACGAACTGAAGAATTTCGACGCCGACATGGTGCGCAAGCTGCGCCTGGCGTTGATGGTCGGCGGCGTCGACATCCAGGGACGGCCCGGCGGCGTTATCTCCGCCGCGCACGGCGAGGCGGAACTTGCACGCACCGTCGAGGCGTTCCGCGGTGCGATCCGCATGCTGAAGGAGGACGGAGACCTCTGATGGATGCCGACTTTCTCATCGTCGGCGGCGGCATGGCGGGCGCGTCTGCCGCCTTCTTCCTCTCGGAAGGTGCCAAGGTTCTCCTGCTCGAACGGGAATCTCAGCCGGGATATCACTCCACGGGGCGGTCGGCAGCACTCTATTCCCAGGCCTATGGCAACGCCGCGATCCGGGCGTTGACGGTTGCGGGCAAGCCATTCTTCGACGCGCCGCCGGCCGGTTTCGCCGACCACCCGCTGCTGACGCCGCGCGGCGCCCTGTTCATCGCCCGGGCTGATCAGGCGGATAAGGTGGCGCGCGAGGTCGCCGAGGTGCGGCGGCTCGTGCCGGCCGTGCGGGAACTGGCGGCCGCCGAAGCGCGCGCGCTGGTTCCGGTCCTGCGTCCGGACTATGTCGCCGCGGCGAGCATGGAGCCGGACGCGATGGACATGGACGTCCATGCGATCCACCAGGGCTTCCTGCGCGGGTTGCGGTCGCGCGGTGGCCGGGTGGTCGGGGATGCCGAGGTCACGGGGCTGACCCGCACCAGTGCCGGCTGGACCATCGAGACTTCGGCCGGCAGCTTCTCCGCACCGGTCGTTATCAATGCGGCTGGCGCGTGGTGCGACGTGGTCGCGTCGCTCGCCGGTTTGGAGCCCCTGGGCCTCGTGCCGAAGCGCCGTACCGGTTTCATCTTTCCTGTGCCGGAAGGCGCCGACGCCGCGGCTTGGCCGATGGTTTGCGACATTGACGAGACGTTCTACTTCAAGCCGGAAGCGGGAAAGCTTCTCGGATCGCCGGCGGACGAGACGCCGATGGCGCCGTGCGACGTCCAGCCGGAAGAACTCGACATCGCGATCGCCGCGGATCGTATCCAGACCGCCTGCGATTTCGAGATCCGCCGCATCGAGCGAAGCTGGGCGGGACTGCGCTCCTTTTTCCCGGACAAGACCCCCGCCGTCGGCTTCGATCGACGTACGGACGGCTTCTTCTGGCTAGCCGGGCAGGGCGGCTATGGCATTCAGACGGCCCCGGGTATGGGGAGGCTGACCGCGGCGCTGGCGACAGGCAGGCGGGTGCCGTCGGACCTTGTCGACCTGGGCCTGGAGGAGGCCGCCGTTGCGCCCGGAAGGTTCGCCGGACGATCCGAGGAAACAGCATGAGTGACAAGCCCGTCCGCGCCGTCCTCTGGGACTTCGGCGGCGTGATCACCGAAAGCCCCTTCGTCGCCTTTGCTCGCCATGAGCGCGAAACGGGGCTGCCGGACGGCTTCATCCGCATGCTGAACACACGGAACCCCGATACCAACGCCTGGGCGAGGTTCGAGCGTAGCGAAATCGACCTCGACGCCTTCTGCCCGCTGTTCGAGGCTGAAGCGTTGGAGGCCGGGCACAGGCTGGACGGCAGGGCCGTGGTGGCGCTGCTCGCTGGTCCGGTGCGACCGGAGATGGTCGGGGCGCTGAGGCGCCTGCGGGATCGCTATCGGATCGCGTGCCTTACCAACAACGTTCGGTCCGCGGCACGGCCGCCGGAGCAGGCCAGGGCGGTTGCAGAGGCGATGTCGCTGTTCCATGCAGTGATCGAGTCCAGCAAGGTCGGGGTTCGCAAGCCGGAGCCGCGCTTCTACGAGATTGCTTGCGAAGCGCTCGGCGTGGCACCGGACGAGGCGGTCTTCCTGGACGATCTCGGCGTGAACCTGAAGACGGCGCGCGCGATGGGGATGCGCACGATCAAGGTGGAGAGGGCCTCGCAGGCTCTAGGCGAACTGGAAAGCGTGCTGGGCCACCCGGTGTAGGACAGGGTGCTCCGTCTTCTCGGTCAGCCGCGGCCACGATAGGGCGGGACTCCCTGGTCGGGGACCCAGACGCCGTCGGGCACCGCCCCTGTCTGGTAAAACACGTCGATCGGAATGCCGCCGCGCGGATACCAATAGCCGCCGATGCGCAGCCAGCGCGGCGCCGTCGCATCGATCAGGCGGCGCGCGATCGACACAGTGCAAGCCTCGTGGAAGCCGCCGTGGTTGCGGAAGGCGGCGAGGAACAGCTTCAGCGACTTGCTCTCGACCAGCAGCCGGTCGGGAACGTAGTCGATAACGAGATGCGCGAAGTCCGGCTGTCCGGTGATCGGACAGAGCGCTGTGAATTCCGGGCAGGTGAAGCGAACAAGGTACGCCTCGCCCTCGTGCGGATTCTCTACGGTTTCGAGGACGGCGACATCCGGCGAAGCTGGCGGCGCTGTCGTGGCCCCGAGGAGCGTAAGTCCGGTTTCTTCAGTCGCCATCGATCAAACCCCTTCCCATCCGGCGCAAGATGGCGAGAGGGGGCGCCGAAAACCAGAGGCGCGGTGTAGCGGCGGCCGGTTGGTCAGACGGTACTGCGCACGCCGCCACGCGGACCCGCGATAAGCCAGACTATGAAGCCGAGGACCGGCGCGATCAGGATGAACAGGACCCACAGAACCTTCGCCAGTGTGCTGGCCGTGCTCTGCACGACATTCACGATCGCCCAGATGTTCAAGGCGAGCAGGACGATGCCGAGAATGAATTCCATTGTTGGTCTCCCGTGACTCGATGCGCGCCGCGGGCGACGCGATGATTATCTGATCAACTCTCGAGCCGCCGCGGGGTTCCGCGGATCGCGTCCGCGGGCACGTGCGCAAAGAAAAACCCCGGAGCAGAGCCCCGGGGTTTTGCGTGGACAGCGCCGGTTCAGCCTATTTCAGGCGCCCGGCGACCGCTTCCCAGTTCACCAAGTGGTCCAGGAAAGCCTTGATGTAGTCGGGGCGCCGGTTCTGGTAGTCGAGATAGTAGGAGTGCTCCCACACGTCGCAGCCGAGCAGCGTCGTCTGGTCGAAGCAAAGCGGGTCGACGCCGTTCGGCGTGTTCGTGCACTTCAGCTTGCCGCCCTCTTCGACGAGCCAGCACCAGCCGCTGCCGAACTGGCCGACGCCTTTGGCGACGAACTCTTCCTTGAACTTGTCGACCGAACCGAAGTCGGAAACGATGCGCTTCTCGAGCTCGCTCGGGATCGCTCCACCGCCGCCCTTCTTCATGCTGGGCCAGAACAGGTTGTGGTTCCAGGCCTGGGAGGCGTTGTTGAAGATGCCGGCCTTGGAGGAATCGTTGTAGGTCTTCTTGATGATCTCCTCGAGGGACATCGACGCGAACGGCGTGTCTTTGACGAGGTTGTTGAGGGCGGTGTAGTAGGCCTGATGGTGCTTCCCGTGATGGAACTCGAGCGTCCGAGCCGACATGTAGGGCTCGAGGGCGCTGCGGTCGTAGGGAAGATCTGGCAGTTCGAAAGCCATGAGAGCTCCGTTGGTTAATCGGTGGAAGGACGGCCCCGATCTGGTTTGCTCGGGCGGCGGCTTTCTGGCCTCGCGTCCCCGTTGGGCGAGTAACGCCAACATACCCGAAAAGTGCCGCCCTTCAATCGGCCCTTCACCGGGTACCGTGGAGCCGTGACAGGATGAACGCGGAAATGCCGTCCCGGGCCTCGCCTGATGCATTGGCCTACTGCGCCGACAGCGTGCGCGTCGCCGATTCCGACCGCTTCGCCACGCTCGCCTTCGCACCGGCGGAGCGGCGACCAGGGCTGCTGGCCCTCTACGCCTTCAACGTGGAGGTCGCCAAGAGCCGCGAGATGGTCTCGCAGCAGCTCATCGGCAGCATCCGACTGCAGTGGTGGCGCGACGCGATCACCGAGATCTACGAGGGCACGCCGCGCCGTCACCAAGTCGTGGAGCCCCTGGCGGAGACCGTGCATCGCTTCGATCTGGGCAAGGACACGTTCGATGCGCTGCTGGAGGCGCGCGAGGCCGACATGGCGGACGACCCGCCGGCCGATCTCGATGCGCTCACGGCCTATGCGCGCGACACCGCCGGTGGGCTCGTCCGGCTCGCCCTGCAGGTCCTGGGCGCGCGCGATGCCCCTGCAATGGCCGCGGGCGAGGCGGTCGGCACCGCCTGGGGGCTTGTCGGGCTGATCCGTGCGGTGCCGTTCCATGCGCGCATGCGCCGTTGCGCCATGCCGGCCGACCTGCTGGCGGAGGCGGGGCTCACGGCTCACGACGTCGTCGAGCGTGGCGGCTCGTCCGCGCTTTCCGGCGTTGTGCGGCGTGTCGCCGAGGCGGCCGAGGCGCGGCTGGCGGCGGGCAGGGTCCTGCGGCGGCAGGTGCCGCGCCGCGCGTTGCCGGCACTCCTCTGCGGCGCCCTGGCCAACGGCCATCTGGCCCAACTGCGCCGGGCCGGCTGGAACCCGTTCGACCCACGCGTCGCGTCGCCGCTGCCGTCGCGCGCGTGGCGGCTGCTCGCCGCCTCGGTAAGCGGGCGCTACTGAACCGGGCGCTGCCGAAGCCCGTCAGCGTCAGGCGGCGGGCGCCGCCTCCAGCCAGCCGCCGAGGTCGGTGACGGCCCGGGCGGCCAGGGCGCGCTTGCGGTCCTTGCCCTTGGGCGGCTTCTTGCCCTCGAATTCCAGCGGCGGGAACAGGCCGAAATTGACGTTCATCGGCTGGAAACTCGTACCTTCCGCCAGATGGCCGCCGGTGACGTGCGCCAGCATCGCGCCCAGCGCCGTCGTCACCGGCGGCGAGTCGATCGCCACGCCCAGCCGTTCCGCCGCCGCGAAGCGGCCGGCGAGCAGGCCGCAGGCCGCACTCTCGACATAGCCCTCGACGCCGGTGATCTGGCCGGCGAAGCGCAGGCGCGGATCGGCGCGCAGGCGCAGTCGGTCGTCGAGCAGCTTCGGGCTGTTCAGGAAGGTGTTGCGGTGGATGCCGCCGAAGCGGGCGAAGCGGGCGTTCTCGAGTCCGGGGATCATGTGCAGCACGCGGCTCTGCTCGCCCCACTTCAGCTTGGTCTGGAAGCCGACCAGGTTGAACAGGGTGCCCAGCGCGTTGTCCTGGCGCAGCTGCACCACCGCCCAGGGCCGCCGGCCGGTGCGCGGATCGGTGAGGCCGACCGGCTTCATCGGCCCGAAGCGCAGCGTGTCGGCGCCGCGCTGCGCCATCACCTCGATCGGCAGGCAGCCCTCGAAGTAGGGGGTGTTCTTCTCCCACTCGCGGAAGTCGATGCGGTCGGCCTCCAGCAATGCCGCGATGAAGGCCTCGTACTGGTCGCGCTCGAAGGCGCAGTTGATGTAGTCGGCGCCGGTGCCGCCGGGGCCAGGCTTGTCGTAGCGCGACTGGAACCAGGCCTTCTCCATGTCGATCGACTCGCGATAGACGATCGGCGCTATGGCGTCGAAGAAGGCGAGGGAGTCTTCGCCCGTCAGCCCCTGGATCGCTTCGGCGAGTGCCGCCGAGGTGAGCGGGCCGGTCGCGACGATGACCGAGTCCCACGCTTCCGGCGGCAGGCCCTCGATCTCGCCGCGCTCGATGGTGACCAGCGGCTCGGCGGCGAGGGCGGCCGTCACCGCCGCCGAGAAGCCCTCCCGGTCGACCGCCAGCGCACCGCCCGCCGGCACCTGGTGCGCGTCGGCCGCCGCCAGGATGACCGAGTCGCAGCGCCGCATCTCGGCATGCAAAAGCCCGACGGCGTTGTTCTCCGGATCGTCCGACCGGAACGAGTTCGAACACACCAGCTCGGCCAGCCCGTCCGTCTGGTGCGCGTCGGTCTTCCGCAGCGGCCGCATCTCGTGCAGCACGACCGGGACCCCCGCCCGCGCGATCTGCCAGGCCGCCTCGCTTCCCGCGAGACCGCCGCCGACGACATGGATGGGTTTCATCAAAAGACCCGTGCACCTTCGGTGATCGTTGCCGCAGGTTCTAGGTCAGGCGGTGCGGCGGCGCAAATCACGTCTCCCGGCCGGCCTTGCCCCTGGTCGCGGCGGCCGGGCGACGTAGTGTTTGCATCTCAGGCCTGCTGGTCGCTGGAGGCGGGAGGTATCGATGCGTCGCATCTGGGTGCTGCTCCTCGGGTTGATGGCTTTCGGCGCCGGCGCGCCGGGCGCGGCGGCGCAGCTGACGCCGGAGCGCATCCTGCCTGCGGTCGTCGGGGTGGAGGCGGAGACGGTGGCCGACGCCCGCTCCGCCGCGACCCTCGGCACGACACGCCAGGCGAGCGGTGTCGTCATCGACGGTGCCGGCCTGGTGCTCACCATCGGCTTCGCCGTGATGGAGGCCGAGCGGGTGAGCGTCCTCGCCGAGGGCGGCAAGCGGCTGCCGGCGCGGGTGATCGCCTATCACAGCGAGAGCGGCCTCGGCCTGCTGCGCGTGCCCACCGGCCTCGACGCCAGCCCGCTGCGGCTGGGCGACTCCACCAAGCTCGCGACCCGGGACCCCGTGCTGATCGTGGCCTATGGCGGCGCCGATTCTGCGCAGCCGGCGCTCGTGGTCTCCAAGCGGCCGTTCGCCGGCTCGTGGGAGTATCTGCTCGACAGCGCGATCTACACCAGCCCGCCGCACCCGCTGTGGACCGGCGCCGCGCTGATCGACGGCGACGGCCGCCTCGTCGGCATCGGCTATCTCCAGGTCGCCGACGCGGTGCCGGACACTGTGCTGCCCGGCAACATGTTCGTGCCCGTCGACCTGCTGAAGCCGATCCTCGCCGACCTCCTGGCGGAGGGGCGGGAGAGCGGGCCGCGCCGGCCGTGGCTCGGCCTCTACACCGACGAGACCAAGGGCCGGCTGATCGTCGAGCGCGTCGCGGCCGACGGCCCGGCCGCCGCCGCCGGACTGAAGCCCGGCGACATCGTGCTCGGCGTCGCGGGACAGCCGGTGCGCAGCCTCGAGGCCTTCTACCGCGCCCTCTGGAGCAGCGGGAGCGCCGGCACGGAGGTCGAACTGACGGTCCTCAAGGACCTGACGCCCGAGACGGTGCGCGTCCGCAGCGCCGACCGCTACGGCTGGCTGCGCAAGCCGCAGAGCTTCTGAGGGACGCGGCGGCTTTCACGTATGTGAGAGTGGGATGGGGTTTCCTTCCCTTTCATGGGTTGGCGGCCCCGGGCGCGTCGCGTGGCGATGCTTCGTTCCTTTTCATTCCCTTTCCATCCATTCCCTTTCCTTCCTTTTCATTCCCGTTCGTCCCTGGTCGCCGTCGCCGCCCTCGCCGGCCGGCGTGGCGACCCGGATTTAGGCATATGATCCTGTGATCCGGACGGTGCAATGCGGTGCGGGCGGGGCGGATTGCGCTCGTCGGCGCGGCGGCCCGGCTTTATACAGCCGGGCATGACGCCTCCCGCCGGTCCCGCCAGCCCCCATTCCGCCCGCCCCGATCCTGGCCGCGCGCCGCTGCTGCCGCCCTCGGCCTTCTCGGCGGCGGCGATCGCAGCCCTGGTCGGGTTCGGCAGCACGGTGGCGCTGGTCGTGCAGGCGGGGCTGTCGGTCGGGGGCACGCCCGACCAGATCGCCTCGATGGTCACCGCGCTCTGCATCGGCATGGCGGTCGCCGGCGGCGGCCTGAGCCTCGCCTTCCGCATGCCGATCGTGCTCGCCTGGTCGACCTCCGGTGCCGCCCTGATCGCCGCCAGCACCCTCGGCATCGGCTATCCGACGGCGGTCGGCACCTTCGTCGCCGCCGGCGCCCTCACGGTGCTGCTCGGCCTGCTGCCGGCGCTGTCGCGGCTCGCCGAGAGGATTCCGGGGGCTGTCGCGGCGGCGATGCTGGCGGGCGTGCTGCTGCCCTTCTGCATCGGCCTGTTCCGCACCTTCGAGACCGACTGGACGTTGGCCGGCCTGCTGCTGGTCGTCTATCTGGCGGCGCGCCAGCGCTTTCCCGCCTATGCGCTGCTGGTCGTGCTGGTCGCCGCGATCGGCATGGTGCTGGCGCGCGGACAGGTGAGCGTCGGGGGGGCGGCTGCCTTCGGCACGCTGGCGCCGGTGGTGCCGGTCTTCGACTGGCGCGCCGTGGTCAGCCTGGGCGTGCCGCTGTTCCTGGTGACGCTGGTCTCGCAGAACCTGCCCGGCTTCGTCGTGCTGCGCACCTCGGGCTACGAGCCGCCGCCGCGGCCGGTGCTGATGGCGACGGGCGCCGCGACGATGATCCTGGCGCCGTTCGGCGCCTTCAGCGTGAACCTCGCCGCCATCACCGCGGCGATCTGCACGGGTCCCGACGCGCACCCCGACCCGTGGCGGCGCTGGCTCGTCGGGATGCTCTACGCCGGCTGCTACGCGGTGCTGGCGCTGTTTTCGGCACCGCTGGTCGGACTGTTCACGGCCATGCCGGCGCAGACCGTGGCGGCGATCGCTGGCGTGGCGCTGATCGGGCCGCTGACCAACGCGATGGGCGCAATGCTCGCCGACCCGGACGAGCGCGAGGCGGCAATCCTGACCTTCGTCGCGACGGCGTCGGGGATGACGCTGCTCGGCATCGGCGCGGCGTTCTGGGGACTCGTCGTCGGCTTTGCCGCCCTCGCCGCCAAACGGATCATGGCGCGGGGCGCCTGACGGTCCGCCATCAGAGCATCAGACGGCCGCCGGTCACGGGTATGACGGCGCCGGTGATGTAACTGCCCTCGTCGGACGCCAGCAGGACGTAGGCCGGCGCCAGTTCCGCCGGCTGGCCGACGCGCCCGATGGGCGTATCGCCGCCGAAGCTCTCGACCTTCTCCGGCGGCAGGGTCGAGGGAATGAGCGGCGTCCAGATCGGCCCGGGCGCCACGGCGTTCACCCGGATTCCCTTTGGCGCGACCAGATTCGACAGACCCGCGGTGAAGTTCGCGATGGCGCCCTTCGTCGTGGCGTAGGCCAGGAGCGTCGGCGTGGGGCTCTTCGCGTTGATCGAGGTGGTGTTCACGATGGCGCTGCCCGGCTTCATGTGCCGGATCGCTGCCTTGGCCAGGAAGAACTGGCTATAGACGTTGGTGCGGAACGTGATGTCCCACTCCTCCGCGGTGATGTCCTCGATCTCTTCGATCGTCGCCTGATGCGCCGCGTTGTTCACGAGAATGTCCAGACGGCCGAACTCCGCGACCGTGCGCTCCACCAGCGAGCGGCAGAAGCTCTCGTCCTTCACGTCGCCCGGCACCAGCAGGGCCCGCCGGCCCGCCTCGCGCACCCAACGCGCCGTCTCCTCGGCATCCTCGTGCTCGTCGAGATAGCCGACGACCACATCCGCGCCCTCGCGGGCGAAGGCGATCGCGACCGCGCGGCCTATCCCGGAATCGGCCCCGGTGATGATCGCCACCCGCCCCGACAGCCGGTCGTTGCCGCGGTAGCTCGCCTCGCCATGGTCGGGCGCCGGGCGCATGGGCTCGGTCTTGCCGGGCATCTCCTGTTGCTGCTTCGGCTGAGGCGGGGTCGGCCCCGCGGTTCGCGGATCGTTCATCTCGATGCTCCTCGCTGCACGCGGCCACATCCCGCGCCGTCGATGCAGAATCGTGTGGTCGGAAGCCCGTCCCACGCGGAAGCCCGCGGGACGGGCCTCTCTCACCGGCGTGCTTCGAGCCGCTGGACATGCTCGTAATGCTGCCGGAGGGTCGGCAGGGTGGCGCGCGCGAAGGACTGCAGGGCGGGTACGTCGCCGCCGTCGGCATAGGCGGAGAACAGGGTGATCGCCTCCTCGTGCGCCGCGGTCTGCATCTCGATGTATCGGCCGTCGAACGCGGCGTCGCTGCTCGCGCGCAGCTCGTCCAGCATCTCCCGGTGGCGCGGCATCAGCGGCTCGGCCGGCGGCGTGATGCCGGCTGCCGAGGCGGCGGCGGCCATCTGCCGGCCCGCTTCCGTATGGTCCTCGATCATCTGGGTCGCGAACCGTCGGACAGGCGGAGACTGGGTGCGGTCCAGGGCGAGGCGGCTGCTGCGGATCTCGAAGCTGTTCGAGGATGCGGCAGCCGGCACGAAGGACGCCGCCTCGTCGGCATTGCCGTGCATCCCGAGCTGCGCGCACCCGACGGCGCCGAAGGCCACCACTGCCGCGAAGGCGAACGTGATGCGTTGCATGTCACTCTCTCTTTCCGTGCAGGGGACGAGTGTCGCATCGCGGCCAGTGGTGCGATCAGCACCCGCGGGTCACGATGCATTCACAACAGGTCCCCGCGGGAAAGGTTCGCGTGCCGGTCGAATATCGGCTGCGGGTGCAACCCCGCATCGTGCGGCGGTGGTGACCGACGGGCATGCCACCGTCAGCGCACCAAGGTGCCGCCCATCAGCGGCTGCCGGAGAGGGTCGGCCGGACCTCGACGCGCCAGGGACCGTCGGCGCGCACCTCGAAGCTGTAGGTACCGGGGTTGACGTAGTTCCGGGTCCCGCTACCGGCCTGTACCTGATCGGCGACGATGCTGGGGATCTGGCTTTCGGTGCTCTCCAGGACGAGCTGGAAGCGGCGGCCCGTCGTGTCCCACGCGACCTCCCAGGCACTTTCGACCTCGAACGACGCCGTCGTGCGGTTGCCGGTCCCGGCGAAGACGGCGACGGGCTCGGCGGTGCCCTCTGACGCAGTTCCACCCGATGCCGCGGCGTCGGATGGTGCACCGGTGCCGGCAGGCGCGGCAGCCGCGGCCGTGGAAGCGAGCAGGGCGGCGACGAAGCCGCCGGCAGCGATCGCAGAGCGATTCATCAATGGCTCCCTCTTCGAGAGGAGGTGGCGGTGCGCCGGCCGGGCGGTGCAGGGTCGCCGGAAACGTCGACGGCGGTCGGCGCCCCTGAGCAGGCCGAGCACCGAGCCTGGGAAACCGGTGCGCCTTGTCGAACGCTTCCAACCGACAGCGACGCCGGGAGTTCCCATCGGGGCGGCGCGCCGACAGGTTGCGCGGACACGGGCACCGATGCGGGCGCAGCGTCCGGCGACCGGATCCCGGGGTGGTGCAGGTCGGCAGCGGCCCGGCGGCGGCCGTCTGCGGGCGGATGCTCGCCGACCTCGGCGCCACGGTAGCGACGACGGCCGCCGCTCCGCCGGATGGGCCGCTCACCGCGTGGCTGGACCACGGCAGGACACGCCTGGACGGCGCAGCCGAGGTGGCGGCCGCCCTCGCCGCGGCCGACGTCGTCGTCTGCGAAGGCGGGCCGGCCGCGCTGCGGCGCGCCGGGCACGATCCCGACGCGCTGCGCGCCGCCGCGCCCAGCGCGGCTATCGTCGCGATCTCGCCTTACGGTCAGACCGGCCCTAGGGCGGACGATCCCGCAACGGACCTCACGCTCTTCTGCGCCAGCGGCATCGCGCGCCTACTGACCGGACAGGTCGATGACCTCGCGGAGGCGCCGATCCGGCCGGTCGGCGAGCAGTCGGCCTTCATCGCCGGTCTCGCCGCCGCCTGCGCCGGCCTCAACGCCGCCCTGCTGGGCGACGGCGCGTTCGTCGACGTGTCGGGCCAGGAGGCGCTGGCGACGCTCGCCATGACCGAACTCGCCCGTGCCGGCAGCAGCGGCGAGGGCTGGTCGCGCCGCCGCCTGACCGACGGCAACGGCGCCACCGTCACCGTGCTTCCCGCCGCCGACGGCTGGGTCGCCGTCTCGCCGCGCGAGGACCATCAGTGGACGTCCTGGCTGAAGGTGATGGGGGATCCCGCCTGGGGCGCCGATCCGCGTTTCGCCCGCAAGCCCGACCGCATCGCCAACTTCGATGCCCTGCACGCGCTGATGTCGGCCTGGAGCCGCGGCCATCCGAAGCAATGGATCGCCGACGCTGCCCAGGCGGCGCACGTGCCCAGCCTGCCGCTCTGCGAGCCGGCCGAGCAGTTCGACGCGCCGCAGCTCGCGCACCGGCGCTACTGGCGCGGCGCCGATCTCACCGGCCGGCGGGTCCGGGTACCGGGCCCGCCCTTCGGCCTGTCGCTGGCAGACGGCGTTCCCGCGCCGGCCGCCGGACCGTCGCGCCTGCCGCTCGCCGGTGTCCGCGTCCTCGACTTCAGCTGGGTGATCGCCGGCCCGACCGCAACGCGCCACCTCGCCGCGATGGGCGCCGAGGTCGTGAAGGTCGAGGCGCCGGGCCGCGGCGATCCCGGCCGCGGCTCCGGCCTGCACGGCGTGCTCGGGCAGGCGAAGCGCGGCATCGTGCTCGACCTGAAGAAGCCCGAGGCGGTCGCGGTCGCCCGCGCGCTCGCCGCGCAGTCCGACGTGCTGATCGAGAACTACGCGACCGGCGTGATGGACCGGCTCGGCCTCGGCGCCGAGGCGATCCGCGCCGTCAATCCGAACCTCGTCTACGTCTCCGCGTCGGGCTTCGGCCGCACCGGGCCGCAGGCGCGCGCCGTCGCCTACGGCACGCTGCTCCAGGGCTATACCGGTTTCGCCGGCCTGAACCGCCATCCCGACCGGGCGCCGCGCGTCGGCATGGCCTGGCTCGACCCGATGTGCGGGCTGATGCTGGCCGGCGCGGTCGCCGCGGCCCTGTGGCGCCGGCGGCGCGACGGCATGGTCGCGCGCATCGATTTCTCGATGGTCGAGGCGATGCTCTGGACCATGGCGGGTCCGCTGATCGAGGCGCAGTCCGGCGCACCGCCGCAGCCGCGCGGCAACGCGTCGGAGCGCTTCGCGCCGCACGGCGTCTGGCGCTGTGCCGGCGACGACGCCTGGCTGGGTCTCGCCGTCAGCGACGACGCGCAGTGGGATGCGCTCTGTGCGATGGTTCCGGGCCTCGGGCCGAAACGGCGCCTCGACCGCGCGGCGCGCATCGCGGCGTCAGCGGAGATCGACGCCGTGCTCGCCGGCTGGCTCGCGCCGCAGCGGGCGGAGGAGGCGGCGTCCGCCCTGCTGCGTGCCGGCATCCCGGCCGCCCCGGTCGCCGCCCAGACCGACCTCGTATCCGACCCGCACCTGCGCGCCCGCGGCTTCTGGGAGGATCAGCCGGACGGCGGCGTGCTGCCCGGCCTGCCGTGGCGTGCCGGCTTCGGACGGCGTTCCGGCCCCGCGCCCGGTCTCGGTGCGGACACGGACGCCGTGCTGCGCGAGGTGCTCGGCATGGACGATCCGGCGATCGAGGCGCGGCGGCGCGGCGGCGCGCTGGGATAGCGGTCAGGCGTCGAGCGACCCGGTCAGCGACGCGCGCTGGGAGATCTCGATCCAGTTGCCGTCGGGGTCGCGCACGAAGGAGATGCGCGCCGTGCTGCCCAGCGTCACCGGTGCACGGCCTTCCGTGCCGCCGCGGGCGAGGATGCCGGCATGTTCGGCATCCGTCTTCAGCACCTGGATGGTGATGTAGCGGAAGCCGGTCGCCTCGTAGAGCGCGTCCTGCGGCGCGTCCGGGTCGTGGGCGAACCGGATCAGGCTGTCGCCGCAGCGGAACGCGTCCGGTCCCGCCGCCGGCAGCTGCAGCACCTCGCCGTAGAACCGCCGGTGCGCTTCGGGATCGCGCACGCCCAGCCGGATGCCGATCCGCTCCACGCCGTCGGTGCCCGGCGGAACCAGCCGTATCGCATTCCCGTCGAGGTCGGTCAGATCGATCGGTGCCGGCAGGCCGGGCCGCGCGATGGTCAGTTCGCGATAGCCGCTGCGCGGACCCTCGGGTACCCCGTAGCGGGCATGGTTGATCTTCATCACCGAGCCCGCCAGCTCGTGCCGGTGCTGACGCCGTCCGCCGCCGAGCGGCAGCATGTGGTCGAACGGCAGGCCGACCTCCTGCTGCCAGAAGGCCAGCATCTCCTCGATGCGGTTGGTGAACAGGCCGACGTCGATCCTGGGCTTGGCGAGTTGCATGCTGGTCCGTCGGCCAAAGGGGGCTTCGCAGGAAGGGGAGGGAGCCGGCGGCGAGGCTGCCGACTCCCTTCGACTCTACCGGTCTACTTCACCAGCGGGCAGCCGGAATCGGCAACCTTGCCGTAGGCCTTCTCGGCCGGGATCGTTGCCAGGACCTTGTAATAGTCCCACGGCCCCTTCGACTCCTCCGGCGACTTCACCTGGACGAGGTGCATGTCGCGCATGACGCGGCCGTTCTCCGCGATCTTGTAGCCCTTGCCCATGAAGTCGTTGACGGGCATTTCCTTGAACTTCGCCGCGACGGCCGAGGCCTCGTCCGTTCCGGCCGCCTTCACCGCGGCCAGATAGTGCATGGTCGAGGTATAGTCGCCCGCCTGCAGCATCGTCGCCGGCTTGCCGTGCCGTTCCTGGAAGCGCTTGTTCCAGGCGCGCGTCTCCTCGTTCATGTCCCAGTAGAAGGCGGTGGTGATCACCAGCCCCTGGGCCGTCTTCAGCCCGAGCGAGTGGATGTCCGTCAGGAAGACGAGCAGGCCCGCCAGCTTCTGGCCCGCCTGGACGATGCCGAACTCCGACGCCTGCTTGATCGAGTTGATCGTGTCGGTGCCGGCGTTGGCGAGGCCGATGACCTGTGCGCCCGACCCCTGCGCCTGCAGCAGGAAGGAGGAGAAATCGGCATTGTTCAGCGGATGGCGCACCGCGCCGACCACCGTACCGCCCGCCGCCTTCACCGCCGCGCTGGTGTCGCGCTCCAGGGCGTGGCCGAAGGCATAGTCGGACGTCAGGAAGAACCAGCTCTTGCCGCCCTGTTCGACGAGCGCATTGCCGGTGCCGCTCGCCAGCGCCTGGGTGTTGTAGGTCCAGGAGAAGCCGTTGGGCGAGCAGGCCTTGCCGGTCATG